>CAZFOQ010000098.1:0-16210 GCA_964520535.1 uncultured Pirellulales bacterium
GACATCGGCAAGACAGCATAAAAATATTCAATATTAAAAGGACACAAGGGAATTTTTCGTTTCATCTCAAAATCTCCCTTATTTGAAATTTTAGTAGAGTAAACAACCACGGGTTAAAACCCGTGGCATTGCCGCTTCGGGCTACACCCGTCCGACTTCGTCGGATAACTTCATCTACGGGTTGAAACCCGTAGAATTGCAGCAGAATATTAAATGTACATAGTCAACATTATTCAATTATTGTATTTCACCAATCATCCAGCATTTCCAACATCATAGCTCTCACCTCCTTTCATTAAGGCGTTTGTGGTTAATAAATTTGTTGATACAAAAAATCGCGATTTTTATAATTTTTTCATTTTTTTTATCTCAAACAGCAGAATTAACTGCTGATTACCTCTACTTTCGTCTTGGAAAAAGCCGTTTCATATCAGTAGTGGTAAAAAATGCCGAAAGCGCCGGGAAGAAAATTTGTATTTTTTTGACCTTTTCCATAACTCCTTTTATTTCAATTCGTTACAGACGAAAAATTTTTTACTATTCGTCTAACATCATCACGTTTTTAGAGAATCCTCGTATAGTTTCTACTATTAAAAGCGAAATCATTGAGACGAATGTTGATATGTTTTTGAGAAGATTTTTAGAAAAATATTCGAAAGGACCTTTGCAGGACTCTTTCGACATTTTGACAGAGTTTACTCTGAGTGTAGTCGAAAGGGCTCAGGGCAGGCTACTTTTGGGAATGTTCACTCCAGATATAGCTTTTCTTTAGGTTTTATGGTGGGAATGCTGCTTAAATTTTCTTTGATATCTTCTTTTTCCAGTGCGAAACTCGGAGCGATTTCAAGAAGACAATCGGGTGAGCCATCCTTTTTTCTTGGAACTGCTATACCTGCCGATTCAAGCCAATGAGCGGCACGGTCAACTATCATTTGTCTGGAGCTTTCGGCACTGTCAACTCCGGTAGCGTTTTTAGTCGGTGCGAATTCTTCGCTACGAAGGGTCTGGAGAATTATCGAATTCGAGGCTAATGGCAGTGCATCAAAAACAAAGCTCTCCAGCTTTATTCCCTCGGATTCGACGAAATTTCCCTGCTCGTCTATATGCTGGATTTTTTTAACAGCCCTATGTAACGGTAAAGAAAAATCCCCGGCATTGAGTTTTTCCACAAAGGTGCGATTGATAACATGGATGGCGATACTACCAAGCTGAAAGACATAGGAGCCATCCGGTTTTTTTCTCTCTGCCAGCTCATCCGGCAAATCACTGTATTCGATGACAGAAACTTTGCCGTTAGCCAAACAGAAGTTGCCGATTTTTTCTTTTGGGCCGTTTTTTATTAGTGCTTTGGAAGACATCTCAGCCTGATCGAGAACGTGCAAGCCGATAAAAAGCGGATCGAAGATATTTATCAGGGGATTATCAACCTGCCAATAGCTCAATATTTCTACTCCGCGTTTTTTCATGTCCTCGACAGCACCGCTTTGGTATAGGGCCTTGAGGCTGCCGCCATGACCATCGGGTGAACATGCAATTGTGGCTTTGTCAGCAAGCAGGATTTTGCCATCCGGACTGAAATTTGGCAATGTGCCCTGCTGAAATATGAAAACGTTCTCTTGACTGAGACCGTAATAGTCATTTGAGTTGAAAATCTCCACGGTTTCGGCATGGTTCAAAAGGCTTGTCATAATATACCATGGGCATACAGTCTGATATCTTGCCGAGACCGCGGAGACAGACTCGGCAAATATTTGAAAGAGAGTTTTGTTTCTGACAGGGCTTATCGGAAAATTCCCCTTCGGCCCGTCGAATCCGAGCCGGGTCCCCTGTCCACCTGCAACAACAAAAGCAGCCACCTTGCCCTGACTTATCAGCTCTTTGCCTAAGTTAACAGCTTTGGCATATTTTAGCCTTTGCTCTTTATTCTCCGGTTCAGGTCCGTAAGACCATATTGGAGATAGCTCAGTGCTTAATGCGATAGAATTGTATTTTAAGACAAATTTATTTACCCATTCGTCTATTTTAGCAAAGTCCAATTGTTGGATTTGCTCGAGCAGATTCTGCCTTTGAACGGCATCTAACTGGCTCCAGAATGCTAAAAGATGGTTCTGGCCATGTTTTTGTAGCTGTTTTTGTATTTCTTCGTAACTTTTTCCCATACTCATATCTGCAATTCCATGCCGAAAAACGAGATAATAAGCAATTTATAAAAATTTTCAAGAAACTTAGGTAAATTTGACGAAATATAGTTGACAATAAAATGTTTTTGTGTTAGATTCTATATAAATGCAGGTAGGTTTTGTAAATATTCTTATTATAACTTAAAATGTCATCATAATTAAGTCCCGATTTCATATCTTAAACCCATCTGCCGGGAAAAATGCTAATTGTTAGTCTATGCTCTTGAATTGACAACATGATGAAGCAATTTGGGGGATTTAATAAAAATTGTGTTAGTATTAACCGGTTTTATGGAATTTTATCGGCCGTTATTGAGCGATAGAAAATTGATTACTAAGGAGATTCGTAGAAAGAGTGTCGGGTGTCTTATGTTGATATTGATGTAGCGTTAGGCATTCTTATAAAAATTAAAACCAAAAAGTGCTTTAAAAACAGGCCGATTTTGCGAATCTCACATTAATGAAGGAGAAAAATTATGAAGAAGAAAGGTTTTACATTAGTTGAGCTGTTGGTCGTGATTGCGATCATTGCTCTGCTGATGGGCATTTTAATGCCCGCGCTGGCCAAAGTTCGGCAGATCGCCTTTAGAATGGTCTGCGGGACCAACCTGTCCGGTATCGGCAAGGCAATGATGCTCTACGCAACCGATTGGGACGACGAATTACCACGAGCAGGTGGCAGAGCAAGTGTATGGTCTAATAAGATACCTGATTGGAAGGCATTTAACCGATTTGATGCCTATGGCATAGACCCTCAGAGCGGTGACGGCGGCTATGTAACCATCACATCAAGTTTCTTCCTTTTGATCAGGTATGCCGAGGTTACAGCAAAATCATTCGTCTGTAAGAGTGATTCCGGAGTCACAGAGTTTAATCCTGTTGAGGCGGGTGCAGCCGACATGGAAATCACCGAACTTTGGGATTTCGGCAGCGACCCAGGCGGTCCCCTTCCATCAACATATTGCAGCTATTCCTATCATATGCCATATGGCCTTTATGCCTTGACTAATTCGAGTGATCCGGGTTTAGCGGTGGCTGCCGACAGGAATCCGTGGATTCCAGGTCCTGGGTTCGAACCCGTACTGGAAAACTTTACCAATTTCAATCCTGAAGGCGGCAGAGAGGCAGTAAGTCTCGGCAATTCACCGTCTCACCAGGGTGATTCACAGAACGTACTGTTTTTGGACATTCATGTGACCTCGGAAAAAACACCGGCTTGCGGTGTTAATGATGACAATATCTACACGTACTGGGATGGCACAGATCCTCGAAGAGGTGGTCTACCGGCAGTTGGAACCGAGCCTCGAGATAGAGCGGATTCATACCTTGTAAACGACTTTGAAGAAGGTACCGCACCACCGAAAGGCAGGTCATGCTTCCTTGCCGATACACCCGTCTGGGTCAATGGAGCATTAGTGGAAATCTCGAAGGTCACCGCAGGACAGACTGTTAGCATGCTCGCGTCCGCTACAGTACAAGAGCTCGAAGAGCACGAAGGAACATTTGAATGTCGGGACATCGTGCTTGACAGCGGAAATCACATCAGCGTTGTTGAGTCGCACCTGTTTATGCTCGAATCCGGACAGTGGGTCATGGCACAACAATTAAGAAGCGGCCTTAAATTGAAAACATTGAAAGGCACGGTCGGTATCAAGAGTGTTACAACCAGAGCAATGCCTTATGTGGGCAAGGTTTATAACGTCAAGATCAACAGCTCAGACCAGTATATGGTCGGTGAAGATGCGGTAATCGTACGTGATTATTAATGCCATCCGTTGAGAGGCGCTTTGTTAAAAGGGCACCAAATCGACCGGTAGCATAATCGCGTGAAAGTTATTTAGACAAGCGGCCTTATGCTTGATTGCATAAGGTCGCTTTTTTACTAAAAAAAACTCCTTGTCAATCCATAATCACATTGATATGAGCCCGATTCTTGCAAAATCAGATTTCTGCGATTATTATATTGCGAATGGCAGCGAAATTCCGTAAGAACAAAGATAAACAAGGACCCGTGGCAGTCAATAAGAAGGCTTATAGAAACTTCGAGTTTGTTGATAAAATTGAGGCCGGCATTTCATTATTAGGCACCGAGGTCAAATCGCTGCGCGACGGAGCCGCTGATCTGAGCGGTTCATATGCAAGGATTCAAAATGAACAATGCTGGCTGGTTGGCGCAAGTATAGCCCAGTATCAGCAGGCTGGAAGCCGTCAGCATGAGCCGACCAGAAAAAGAAAACTGCTCTTACACAAGACTGAAATCGACAGGATAAGAACCAAGCTCGAACAGCGAGGTTACACCCTTGTGCCGCTGCGGATATATTTTAATGACAGGGGCCTGGCAAAAATAGAATTAGCTCTGGCTAAAGGCAAAAGGCAATACGATAAAAGACAGACAATAACCGACCGCGACCAAAAACGCGATATCGATAGAAGTATGAAAAAATATCGAAGATGAACTTTAAAATAAATATCAATAATTTAATGGAGTCTATCAATTATGGCCGAAGCAGAAAAAAAGGAAGAGAAAAAAATCATAGTCGATGAAGACTGGAAGCAGGAGGCTAAAAAGGAAAAAGAAATTTTAGCAGCGCAGGAAGAAGCTGATAAAGAAAAAGCTAAAGACCAAAGCGACGCTCGGGGCCCCTTACCACCGGGGAACTTTGCTGCCCTGGTCAGTATGCTGACAACACAAGCGCTATTTGCTTTAGGTCTGTTGAAGATAAAAGGGCAGGAGGAAAAAGAGCCAGATTTAGCACTTGCAAAATATAATATCGATATGCTTGAGACCCTTGAAGAGAAAACAAAGGGAAATTTGACTAAAGAGGAAGAACAGATTCTGTCGAATACTCTCAACGAGCTTCGAATGGGCTATGTCAAAATCGCGGAGTAGTGACTTTGGCAAATATATTAGATAATATTATCGCTGATAAAAAGGCTGAGGTAAGTTATCGAAAATCGCAGAGAAATCTTGCCCAGCTCAGAGAACAGATTTGCGACAAACCCAAATGCCGGAATTTCTACAAAGCTGTCACCAGGCCGAATATCCGGGGTATTAATGTTATTGCAGAGGTGAAAAAGGCCTCTCCGTCAGCCGGTGTCATTCGCGAGGATTTCGACCCTGTATCAATCGCAAAAACATACGAAAAATGCGGCGCCAATGCGATCAGCGTTCTGACAGATGAAAAATATTTTCAGGGCCGACTTGAATACATAGACCAGATAAGTCAGGCCGTGGATTTGCCCATTTTACGAAAGGATTTTATCATTGACATCTGGCAGGTTTATGAGTCCCGCGCCGCCGGTGCCGACGCCATACTATTAATCGCCGATGCCCTCAAGCCGGGTGTTTTGATGGACCTGATGATAGCCGCAGCCGAACTAACCTTAACGGTGCTTTTGGAGGTTCATCACGCAGATATTTTACTGGCGGTCCGCAGCCTGATAGGTTTTCCTAAGAAGGGATACAGCGTCCTGGGAATCAATAATCGAAACCTGACCACAATGCAAGTTGATCTGAAAACAACCAGCCGTTTGGCAGGCCTCCTCGATAACACAAACGAGCTGGTGGCTGAAAGCGGCATAAAAACACGAGCCGATGTCGAAAAACTAATGTACGTCGGTGTCAGAGCGGTTCTCATAGGTCAGACTCTATGCGAAAGCCCAAACATCGAAGACAAATTCAAAGAACTGTTCACCTGATAAGCTATCATTAGTCTCTATTATGTTAAGCTCATACTGTATCCGAATTGCAGGTTAAATATCTAATCGAGGTTTGAGTGCTATGAATATAATTCTTTATTTGCTTTTGGGCTTGATAGCAGGAGTTTTTAGCGGGCTAATCGGTATCGGCGGAGCAATAATCATCATACCTACACTCGTCCTTTTGTTTGGTCTTTCGCAGCATATGGCCCAGGGCACGACATTAGCATTGATGGTTCCTCCGATTGGTTTGCTTGCCGCCTGGACATATTACAGGGCCGGTTATGTGGATTTAAAGGTTGCAGCCCTGATATGCGCGGGATTCTTTGTGGGCGGGCTTATTGGCGCCCGTTTTGCAACGGAAATATCTGAACAGCTTTTACGAAAGGTATTTGGCGTAGTACTGCTTCTGGCTTCACTACGGATGATTCTATTCAAATAGCCGTCCTCAGGCTACCACCGGTTCTCTTCAAAAGCGGCAGCAAATCCCTCATTCACCTACTCTTTCTTCTGGGCTTTTTGGATTTTTGCCCACTAATCAACAACACATATCCGTTCATCTTTGGGGTTGACGAATCTATCCACATAAGATATCTTATCCTTATAGCATATAGTCTGATATTGTTCCTTTGGCATTGAATATTCAGATTTAATTGAAAAGAGGTGATGTTTTATGATTAAGGAGTTGCAGGTTAGGAACTTTAAATCCTGGCAAGATACGAGAAGGCTCCATCTAGCCCCCTTGACAGGATTTTTCGGCACAAACAGTTCAGGAAAAACCAGCATACTGCAACTGCTTCTGATGATGAAGCAGACAGTCGAGTCCACCGATCGCAGGCGTGTCCTTTATACCGGAGACAGCAATTCCATCGTTGACTTGGGTACTTTTCATGACTTGATTCACTCACATAATTCTGACTTGGCCCTGGAAATATTGCTCTCATGGGAACTTTTGAACACACTGAGAGTTAAAGACCCGGAGCACAAAGACAAAACTCTTTTTGAAATAAAAAATCTGCAATTTGATATTGAAATCAAAGAAGAGACCGGACTGCCAATAGTAAGAAAATTTACGTATTCCTTTGACAACTATAAATTTGGCATGAACACTTCATCTGAAAAAAGTAAGAGATATGAATATGAACTTGTCTCGGCCGGGAAGTATGAATTAAAACGACAAGTCGGCAAACCTTGGCCGTTACCGGCCCCTGTTAAGTTCTACGGTTTTCCGGATGGAGTAAGCGGACGATACATTAACGTTGGTTTTTTATCCGATATTGTCTTGGAGTTTGAAGGCCTGTTTGGTAGAACAAGTTACCTGGGACCGCTTCGCGATTACCCAAGACGCATTTATACATGGGCTGGTGACGCGCCGTCCGATGTTGGCAGAAGAGGAGAACTCTCCGTCCACGCTATGCTGGCCGCACGCGAGAAAGACAAATATATCCCACCAGGTCGCCAAAACAAAAAATGGCGACTCGAAAAGGTTATTGCCTACTGGCTTAAAGAAATGGGAATAATCCATTCATTTTCACTCAAGCAAATTGCCGAAGACCGAAAAGAGTACGAGGTCAGGGTTAAGAAGACAGACCATAGTCCGGAGGTGCTCATAACTGACGTTGGCTTTGGTGTTTCCCAGGTACTGCCGGTGCTTGTCATGTGTTACTATGTTCCAGAAGGTTCTATCTTGTTGCTCGAACAGCCTGAACTGCATCTCCATCCCTCGGCCCAATGCTGGTTGGCTGATGTTTTTATCGACGCAATCAAAAACAGGAAGGTACAAATAATTGTTGAAAGTCATAGCGAACATTTTGTACGGCGTCTCCAACGGCGGATAGCAGAAAAGGCAATAGGCGTAGATCAAACGGCTCTGTATTTTTGCAAAATGGAGAACTCGCGTTCTGTGGTTGAAAAGCTCGACGTTGACATGTTTGGCGATATTAAAAATTGGCCAGCAGATTTCTTCGGTGATGAAATGGGCGAGCTTGCTGCAAAAACCGAAGCAGCGATGAAACAACAGATGTAAAATAATGTATGAAGTTGTGATCGATACGAATGTCCCAGTAGTCGCCAATGGCAAATCCCAACAGGCCTCGCCTGAGTGTGTCATAAATTGCGTTAGGCGCTTGAATGAGGTCAAACAAAAGGGAAAGCTTATACTCGATGATAAGTGGCTTATCCTGCGGGAATATATGAACAACCTTCGATCGAGCGGCGAACCGGACGTCGGCGACGCATTTCTTAAATGGGTGCTAACTAATTATACAAATCCACAGCGATGTGAAATGGTCAGAATAACACCAAAAAATTCCGACCAGACTGATTTTGTGGAATTCCCCTCCGATCCAGCACTTGCTGGATTCGACAAAGATGACAGGAAATTCATCGCGGTAGCACTAGCACATCCTGACAGGCCTCCTATACTTCAGGCCGTAGATGTCCAATGGTGGCAAATGCGAGATGCGCTGAATCAAGCAGGTGTGCGAATAGAATTTCTCTGTCAATCCGATATTCTCAAAATTCTTGATCAATAGGTCAAAATTGCAATTACTTATCTGCCTTCTGGATTTTGGCCCAGGTGTCTCGAAGTCCGACGGTCCGGTTAAATACAAGTTTCTCTTTGTAACTCCCGGGATCGACACAGAAGTAACCCAGCCGCTCGAACTGATAGCGGCTCAAGGGCTTTGCATCCGCCAGAGAAGGCTCCAGCCAGCATAAAGGAAGCACTTCCAGCGAGTTCGGATTCAGATTGGATGTAAAGTTTTCTCCCTCGGCAACGTCATCGGGATTTTCTTTGGTGAAGAGATTATTGTACAGTCGCACTTCCGCATCGAGCGCGTGGGCGGCTGAAACCCAGTGCAGTGTTGACTTGACCTTGCGTCCATCAGGAGCGTCCCCGCCTCGCGTGGCCGGATCGTATGTGCAATGCAGTTCAATAACCTGGCCTTTTTCATCCTTAATCACATCCGTACAGGTAATAAAATACGCATACCTCAACCGAACCTCTCGGCCGGGAGCCAGGCGGAAAAATTTCTTCGGCGGCTCCTCCATAAAATCCTCTTGCTCGATGTACAGCTCGCGTGAGAAAGGTACCTTCCGAGTACCGGCCTTTGGATCTTCCGGATTGTTGATGGCATCAAGTTCCTCAACCTGGTTCTCCGGATAGTTATCAATAACCACCTTGAGCGGTCGAAGAACAGCCATCACACGCGGCGATGTTTTATTCAAATTTTCCCGAAGGCAATGTTCCAATAGAGCGATGTCAACAGTGCTGTTGAATTTGTTGACTCCGATACGCCTGCAGAATTCCCGAATAGCCTCGGGTGAATAGCCGCGTCTGCGCAGGCCACAAATGGTTGGCATCCGCGGGTCATCCCAACCGGCAACATGTCCCTGTTGGACCAACTGCAGGAGTTTTCGTTTGCTCATCACTGTATAGGTCAGATTGAGCCTGGCAAACTCTATCTGTTGCGGATGATAAACATCCAGTTCATCGAGGAACCAATCGTACAAGGGCCGATGGTTCTCGAACTCAAGCGTACAAATCGAATGTGTGATCTCTTCGATGGAATCTTCCAGCCCGTGGGCCCAGTCATACATCGGATAGATGCACCACTTATCGCCGGTACGGTGATGTGCCGCGTGCAGGATACGGTACATAACCGGATCTCGCATATTCAAATTGGGGTGCGCCATATCGATTTTCGCCCGAAGCGTTCGTGAGCCATCCGGAAATTCTCCCGCCCTCATCCGCTCAAACAGGTCCAGATTTTCTTCGATAGAACGATTTCGATATGGGCTGTCTTTGCCGGGTTCGGTGAGCGTACCACGATATTCTCTGGTCTGCTCGGCTGTCAGGTCGCAGACGTAAGCTCCGCCTTTTTTAACAAGCTGGACTGCGTACTCGTACATCTGCTTGAAGTAATCCGAGCCGTAATATAGATGCTCGCCCCAGTCCCATCCGAGCCAGCGGACATCCTCAATGATAGAGTTAACGTACTCCTGCTCTTCCTTTTCCGGATTGGTATCATCGAATCGCAGATGGCACCGTCCTCCGAACTGCTCGGCGATACCGAAATTCAGGCAGATGCTCTTGGCATGTCCGATATGTAGATAGCCGTTCGGTTCCGGCGGAAATCGCGTCACGACCCGCCCGCCCCATTTGTTGGTTTCAATGTCCTCGGCTACAATAGTCCGAATAAAACCAAGTTTTGCCTCCTGTGGGGCAAAATTACCAGAGTCTGTATTCTTGTTGTCATTCTTTGCCATAGTTTTTACTCAGTCATTTCATATCATGAAATTTAAACCTTATCAGAAATTGTCAAGTATATTTGATTTGGTTCGGATAGCAAGAAAACATCCCGATGGCTCTTATTTTCAGGGGGCCTGTCTGGCAGGTCTGAAACAAATAAATGAAATGAGGATTAAAACAATGCCAGAGAAAAAAAGTGCCATTCGCTTTCGAGGTTCGCTACATCGGCTAAGCCACCTGGGAATTACTGGTTCGACGGTTTCCGAATTCGGGTCCGTTAAGGCTCTGCGAGCGGCAGCTAATTGCTCGGCTGTCGCTCTTGGGTAAACAGTATTTGGCTCCGGCTGATCTCTGCCAAGCGTAACTGGAGCGATACGCTTAACAAGATTGGGGTCTTGCTCCAACCGGGCCAGAAGTATATCGTAGTCATTATTTAGGGACTTAAGCTTACCAAGAGATTCCTGTGCTGCTTTGGCTAATTGACGGTTTTGATAGTATTGAATCAAATCTTCGCAGAGAACCGAGGCGCCCAGCGATCCTGCGCCAACACTGAAAAACAGGACAAACAAAACTGTTCGAATTACATCTGGTTTCTGCATAGCTCTCCACAGGATGCCTTACGGCAGATTCTCACATAGTCTCATGCTCATTACGTATTGGGTTCCCATTTTGCGAACTTTCAGCAAAATGGGATCCCTTTCGATAAAAGCCGACGTAAAACGCATCAAGCGATATGCATGACGAGATTATCCACTTTTGCCAAGGACGTCAAGGCTGTTGGGCTCTTTAAATAAGATGTCCTAAAATCAGAAGATTCTATTACAGAAGATTGTCCCGATATTACCTCTGGTAAGGATTTTTTTTGCCGCATTTTCAGTCTGAATCCGCTCTTAATAAATAGAAGAAGCGCTTCAAAACAGAAAGGTTCCAGGATGCAAACAGACGCTGAATTGGTAAAAGCAGTCTTAGATGGTGAAAAACATATTTTTGCCGAACTTGTGAAGCATTATGAACGGCCGGTTGCGTTGGAAATCTTAGGCGACTATCATCTCGCCTTCACCCAAAAAGAAACAGAGAAAGGCAAACGATGGTATGAGTGGAGTCTATATGTACCTGATAAGGAGCCGCCACCGCTGAGCGTAGTATTGAATTATCGTATTCATTGTAGACTCAACGTCAATAGAACGAAAAATATTGGTAATAGCATCAAACAAGTCTCTATCTCTAAGCCCAAAAAAATCGAGACAGCGGAGGATTTCGACAAGTGGATACTTGGTGCTATGGCCGAACTTAGTGACGATGGTAAGGCTCTGGAGGGTGTAACTTACAAAAGTGTACTTAAATTAACCAGGCAAATTCGAGAATTTCCGGCTAAGTAAGCTGTTTATGAGGCAAACAAAAGGCTATTTACAAAAATCAACCTTTTTTATAATAAAACAGCCATTTTTCCAAAAATATGAGAAAATTTTAAAAAAAGCCGCAACTTTTCGGACTCTCTGACGTCTATATATATACAGGGAATGGAATTCTAAGTCGTTACCCAGGATAGATGTTTGAAGTAAATTCATGCTGCCTGCTAAAAAGGCAGATTTACAGCTAATTTCATATGTCATCACCCTCCTTCAAAAGGCCGATACCACAGGGTCGGCCTTTTTTATTGAATGCACATAATAAAGCGTTTATCATATATTTCCATGAGAATTCCGCTGACAAAATATGGTTGGCCGCAGGTGGTGGTTGTCCCGGCAGTAGTGCTTCTTGCAATGGTTATCGTCGGGCTTGGAGCAAAAGCATTTCTACCACGATGGGCTATTATTATTGTAGAAGGGCTCCTGGCTGGGGTGTTTATATTTTCATTAGCTTTTTTCCGTGATCCGGTACGTCAGTGTCCTTCCAATAGGAATCTGCTCTTAGCTCCCGCAGATGGTCTCATCACCGATGTAGAAGTCATTGAGGGAAACGATCTTACCCAAGAGACCACTTTACGGATTGGAATATTTTTGAGTATCTTCAACACCCACATCAACCGAGCGCCCTGCAATGTAAAAGTCGAACAAATCACTTATAAAAAAGGTAAATACTTAAACGCTCTGAATCCTTTATCCGGACGGGTGAACGAATCTAATGACTTGGGTTTGGTCAGAATGGACAGCCCTGAAGACAGGCTTATTGTCAGACAAATCAGCGGTGCAATAGCTCGGCGAATTGTCTGTGATACGAAAGAGGGCCAGCAGTTAGCTGCCGGCGAGAAATTCGGCATGATAAAATTCGGCTCCAGAACGGAACTCTACGTAACTTCGCAGGATTCTAAATATAAGATGAAATGTTTGGTCCAAAAAGGCGACAAGGTCAAAGCCGGCCTGACTCCGCTTGTAAGGTACGAGGCATGTCAGAATTGAAAAAAGAATCTACAAAAAAAAGATTGCTGCAGCGGGTGCGAAAGCAAAGACTCAAGTCCATCACGATCCTGCCGTCCTTAGTAACTATTCTTAATGGGGTATGCGGTTTTTCCTCAATTATTTTTGCAAGCAGAAATGAGTTTGGTATGGCCGGCTTCATGATTCTACTGGCCATGGTCGCAGATATGCTCGACGGCCGGCTTGCACGAATGAGCCAGAACACATCCAGCTTCGGCGGCCAGCTCGATAGTCTTTGTGATGTAATCAGTTTTGGTGTGGCTCCGGCGTTTATGATGTTGAAACTATTGGAATTCGAGTTAAAATTAGAGCCGGTATTTTTCACAGACAATAGTTTTTTGCAGCGTTTTATCTGGTTGGCAGCGGCTGCATATATAAGCTGCTCGGCCATTCGTTTAGCGAGATTCAACGTTGAAAACGAAGAGGATACATCCGCTCATATGAGCTTTGTAGGCCTGCCGACACCGGCCGCCGCCGGTGTAATAGTCAGTCTTGTAATATTCTACCAAAAATATCAGGATACGTTTCCAGTACTCAAAGCAATGCTTTATGCAATGCCTTGTATAGCTTTTGGGGTGGCAATTTTAATGGTCAGCAGGATTCGATACCCGCATCTTGTAAATCAATATTTTCGAGGTAAGAAACCATTTGGATATTTAATAAAGGTGTTGTTGCTGCTGGTTTTTGTTTGTTGGAAGCCGGAAGCGGCTTTGGTGCTGATTTTCTGTGGTTTTGCTTTAAGCAGTTTTGGAAAGTGGTTTTATCACAGGATCCCGTTTTTCCGGTCCCATCCGAAATGGCATCCCCAGACACACCAGAGTCAATAAAGAGCTTTTAGGAATCTCGATTGGAACTTATACTGCACTTGTTAGCGGCTGCCTGTCCATCTGTCTGGCTCCGGATTGATTTATCTGATAATACTGCCCGACAACAGATATAAGTCGTGTGAGAACCCGGTGACCTTCAGGGCTTGCCTCCAAACCAACGATCTGCAATCCGAGAGAAATACCCTGGCCGTCTGCAGTTGGCAGGACATTCCTGATCTGGGCGCTGAACGTCAATGGTCTTTCATAAGGCATAGGGGTAAACCTCACTCCAATAAACTGTCCTTTTTTGAAATTCGGTTTTCCCGAATTAAACTCTTCGCACTCTTCAGGCTTGCTCTCGTGCCCAAAGGGATTGGGATGGTGCATCACTACAATTTGTGCACCACCAGCGGAAATGTCGAGGAGCCTGCCCTGGCAACATTTATGTATCTGCTCTGTCTTGTCAGGCATCTGGTTTTTCGTTTCGTGCTTGACACTGCGGTGCCACAGCAATACCTTAACCTTAAGCGACTCCGGAACTGCAACACGGAAATAACTTCTTCTCTGAACTACTTCAATCTTGTCCGGCACTGCAAGCACTATTGATCCGCCCCAGCCTTGATTTTTTTCCGGGTCCAGTGACAGTTCAAGACCTAATACTGTTGTATCAAAAACAAACTTACCGTATTCATGTTTAAATGATATGCCGACGGGCTGATCAACTTGTATATTGATTGGATGCTGTTTCTTTTTTGCACGAATACTCTCAATAGTCAGCCGGTTCCCGACAAGATTAGTCAGGAGCACTTTTGCGACATGCCATTTGCCTCTGGATAAATAAGACATAATGGCAGGTACTTCTTCATCGATTACGGTCCTTAAGATTAAATCCAACTTATCCCTTTGAAGCGTCACCATTTCATTCATCTCTACCTCTCCTGTATGTAAGGTTGGTGCAAAATTCACAATCAGTTTTTAACAATATTCATTGTTAGGTTATTTTCAGCACCCACTTTTTTATTCAGGAACTCATATAAAATATATAAATTATCCGGCGATGAACAAAATAGGTTTTATACAAAAAATTACCAGGATATTTTTAGCAATACAATACAGCCTGAAAGGCAGGCTTGCAAAATATACACTTTTTTAGTAATATTACCTGATATATGAACAGAAAATTCGAATTAAAAAATCTTGAGGCCGATAAGATAGCTCTCTTGGGCATGTTTGTTTTGGCCTTGCTGATTGCTCATATCATAGTTTCAGTTAAATCTACCCTGGTATTTTCTGAACCGATTGAATTAGATCATGCAGGTCTTTCTGTATCAATGCCTATTGGGAACGGATGGCAGAGTGAAAAACAATGGCGATATCAGAAAAACACTTATATGTTAAGCAGCAATTTCGCCGTGAGTTCCGATAAACCCACCGCCTTGGCTTACTGCCAGTACCTGCTTGCTCCCGAGGCTACGTCTGCTCAGGTGTGGTTTGAGCAAAAGGCCGCTGGGGTCAATGGTACTATAACAGAAATAAATCAGGAACAGACAAATGTACTGACCATTGATTGGGCACATATTGAAAAACCGGAAAAGCTTATAAGTATTTTTTTAGGTACCACAGAATTACCACACAATCGTCGACTAAACATTGAGGTACACCAGTTTACCAGTGATATTGATTCAGCCGAGGAGGTCTTCAAGCATATCGTAAGTAGCCTTAATTTCAAAGATAACCTATTGTTTAAAGCCGGCTCAGAAATTGTTGAAAGAATCAAGGGAAAAGGAATCGATAGTTTCTTGGATAACCAATACCAGCAAGCCTATTTCTTAATCAAAGATTCAAGAAGGCAAACTGTCGGGTTTATGATTGAGGTCCTTATCGACTCTGACCAGGATGCTCCATTTAATATACAGGCAGCAGGCCATTTATATGGAAGAGGCCTTCGGGAGCAGGCAACGCGTTTTCGAAGCAGAAATAATCTCGATGAGTTTGTCTGGCAAAGTGAAACAAACAGTACAACCGGCGTAAACCGCTCTGAAGTAATCCTGGATGAAACCGGAATAATGGCAATCATAGAATCTAAGACACAGCCCGAATTTAGATACCGTCTCAGCTCCGGGGCGATACCGGATATCTTCCTCGAACAGCTTCTGCGCCAAATGCTTGAGAGTAATACAAAAAAAATCATCGTCGATATAATCGATGCTGACGGGAAAATAACTCCTACCCTCGCCTTTTTAACTGAGGAAAATATTACTGCCGGCGAAGATGCCGCCTATGTAATAAAGCTGGAGTTTCTGGATGGACAAGGATTTTCTGAATTAATATATCTTAATGACAAAAGGCAAATCGCAAGGGTAACCATACAACAGAACAAGAGATACATCATCGAAAAAACCAGCAGAGAGGATATAGTAAGGGAATTTCCCGAACGGGCCGATTTCATCTCGCAAAGAAACAAAATGCTCAGACAAAACACATTTTGAGCGGAAGTTATTTCATAAGGCGAATAGTTCCTGCTGTAATATCAAATCCTTCTATTTCACTTCTGCTGAGGCGTTGGGATCAAATGGATTAGTTCTCACTGCAAGCGAAAACAGATAAGGGTAATTGTTTTTCAGGTGCTCCATATGAGAGAGCCATTCTCGCACCAATAGCCGATGTGCTCTTTTTATGTCTCCGCTCAAATGTTTATAATCAGTATCCGGCAAATCTGTGACAGAAGCCCTGAAAGATAATTCCTCGGCCAGATGAAAAACCGCCCAAAGAAGCTCGGTAAATTCTTCGTGCTCCAGAAGATTCCCTTGTGTCCTTTTAATATTGAATATTTTTATGCTGTCTTGCCGATGTCTG
>CAZFOQ010000099.1:0-15848 GCA_964520535.1 uncultured Pirellulales bacterium
CCAGACATCGGCAAGACAGCATAAAAATATTCAATATTAAAAGGACACAAGGGAAAATTTTAAATAGAGGATAATAAATTTGTCATTATAGAGTTCACAATGAAAAAGGAGTTAAAAATGTCAAAAGCAATAGTTATCTATCATTCAAGAAGCGGTAATACCAAAGAAATGGCTGAGATAATAGCCAAATCGATGAACGATGCCGACTTGCCGACCGAATGCAAATCCGTCAGTGATGTAACAACCGAGGATGTCTTTGGTTACGATGCGATAGTGATTGGCTCACCAACGTATTACGGTCAAATGGCTGGACCTATTAAGAATCTAATCGATGACCTGGTTGGTCGGCACGGTCAGCTCGACGGCAAAGTTGGGGCAGCATTTTCAAGCGCAGCAAATATCGGTGGAGGAAACGAAACCACAATAATGGGAATAATAGAGGCAATGCTCATCAGCGGGATGATCGTCCAAGGCGATCCCCAGGGAGACCATTATGGGCCCGTCTCGATCGGTAAGCCTGATCAACGGGTTGAGAAACAATGTATACGTCGTGGCCAGAGAATCGCGGAATTAACCAAAAAATTGACTGCCTAAAATATAAAAAATATTGTTTTTTTGTAAAAAAAAGCCCTTTTTTCTTTGACAAAATAACTCCTCCCAGTTAATTTCCTGACGCGATTTAACCTGCTCTAATAGTTCTAAACTTACAAAGTGGAGATTATTCTGATGCAAGAGTATGAAGACCTAAAAGTACTGGTTGCGGAAATTGAAGCTGATATAGGTAAAGCCGAAGGCGGAAATAAGGCAGCAGGAACGCGAGTTCGCAAGCAGATGCAAAAAGTCAAGCAGGCTGCTCAACTTGTTCGCAATCGCGTTCTTGAAATCAGATCAGCCCAATAAACTATTACAATTTTCTGCAAACACCAGCTTAGCTGTGTGTTGATAACGGCATTTCGTACGTGAAACATCGTGCGTATTGAGGCATTCCATGCTAAAAAGCGGGGTGCAATACGCTATATGTGAGCACTTGATGTTCTTTATTGAGGTTCATAATGCCCCCTCCTTTATTTTTTGATTTATCGCAAATAAACCTTAAAGCAAAACCTGTATTCGACAAAGAAGCGATTTGCAAGGTGAATCCGCAAAGATATGAGATGCAACAGCTCGATGGCATCCTTTGGTATGATAAAGAAAAAAACCTGATTTTAGGTTATAAGGATATAACAGAGGGCGAATTCTGGATTCGTGGCCACATTCCGGGTCGGCCCTTGATGCCCGGCGTAATAATGGTTGAAGCAGCAGCTCAGATCGCAAGCTTCTTTATGAAGCAGATTTTTCAAGAACCTGGATTTATAGGTTTTGCCGGTATAGAATCCGCAAAGTTCCGTTCTGTAATTGAGCCGGGACAACGACTCTTTTTACTCGGCCACGTTACAAAATACAGGCGAAAAAAACGTGTCTCTCTGGTTACAACCAGTGTACAGGGAGTCGTTGAGGGTAATCTTGTATTTGAAGCGGCCGTATCCGGTATGAGAGTTTAGGCATAAAGTTCCAGACGGCTCTGGATTCCAACATCATGTTAATAGCCCCAAGGGGATTCGAACCCCTTGTGTCAAATCAGCAACCGCTTAAAAATAAAACACTTACGGAAAACAAAAATTCTGTCTTGTCCACTGGCTTGGACAATTTAGTGCAGAAATACCCCGAATTAGAGCAGATTATCACCACTTGGCCACAACTGCCGGAACATGTCAAAAACACTATCAAAGAACTTATTCAAACTGATATTAGCAGGAGAAAACAATAATGTGGAAAAAAGGTCAATCAGGTAATCCATGTGGACGCCCAAAACATAAATGGCGCGAACTACTCGACAAAGCTCTAATTGATGTAGGCAAGCAGAACAAGACAACGCCGATGAAAGCCTTAGCAGAAGCGTACTATAAGGACAACACCGTCAAGCTCGGAGTCCTTAAGACTATGCTGCCGCAACTGAAAGCTGTCGATGCAAAGATTAACGAAGACTCACCGTTCCGCTTGATTATAGATTTGTCACCGCGAACTCCAAAAACTAAGCAGGATGCAGGCTCCGAAAAGGTTAAAAAGAAAAAAGACGATAACAATAGAAAATAAAATCATTAATAACTATTCACGCTAAAGAGAGTTATAACGTCTAAAGAGTGTGCATTGTTATCAATGAAAAGCAATAGGGGAAAACCGCTCACAAATAGTCTTGCGAGTGTGAAAAAAAGCATGCTTTTTCTTCTCATATATATAAGGGGGTAGGGCCTGTCAGGAAGACCGGGGGGTCGTTGCATTATACCCCCCCTACAAGCGAAAATTTTTCCCAATTTGGAAAAGTGGACAATTTTTATCTGTAATGATGAAGCAACCTGTTGTTCACTGAGTTTTTTAGTACCTATGAGAAGACAGCCAGATTTGTCCTCGTTTTATGTTAACTGAACTCGCGTGAGATTTGGTATACGGTTCCGCTGAGCTATGAGCTGGTAGATTCTGATTTGCAAAATATCATTATGTTTTCGACATACCATGGTAGAACATTACCGGTTTTCCAATTCGTGCTCCATTTTGCAGAAAGTTCCTTATTGTATACAAATCCATGAGCTTGAAATTTATGAATCCAATATTCTTTAGGCTGCTCATTAATATGATCCCGAGAAATATTGCTTTTTGGGCTGGGTTGTGCCGCCGTAAATACTACATTGTTGGCGATTGCACAGAGAATATCAACGAAACGATCGGCACAGGATTCCGGTAAATGTTCGGCAACCTCAGTGCTTATAGCAACGTCTGATGTTATACCTTCGGGCAATACATCATTTTCCAGATCAAACTTGATGACATCCAAGCCTCTTTGACGACAGATATTGAGTCCCGCATCCGAATATTCGAGGCCTCGACCATGTACTCCGTATGTATTCAGAGCTGATAGCAAAAATCCGGCTCCGCACCCGACATCGACTGCAGTTTCCGGATGGAAAGACTCCATGATGCTTTGTGCTATTATACTGCATGATCTTTCATTTTCCTTTTGTTTCTTGATATAGGTCTCGATATAGTAATCCTCATCATAGATTTCATCGTGCTTTGCCGATTTCTCAAGCGAACGAACGATATAACCTTTTAGGCTTTTGAGTGGTTTGGGTGTGATTCTAAAAATAAACTGTCGCAAAGACTGAGGTAATAATCGGTGATAGATCCTTTTAACAATGATATACAGTGACATTGACTGTTTCCTCCCATCAAAGCGGAATGGCCTTTCATTCTTAATTCCTCTTGAAGATAATAAAACCAGAAGTTGATTTAAGATTAACATGATATATTTCGGATATATATCGGAATGAATTAATTGCGGGAACTACGTATTTTTAAAGAGCTAATCCTAATTCTTTGGCGAAGAATGGAGGTAGTTAAAAAAAGCCCCTGTGTTGAGGGAGAGGAAAGCGGATATTCTACAGGGGCTTGAGGTCGAAGTTGATTTTTCAATTATAGTTTTTGGGCAGTGAAAGTCAATCGTGGTTTTTGGCTAAATACACCGTTGCCTAACGGGAGTAACGGTTGCACATATATGCAATCTGCATTTTTAGGCTGAAAACGAATTTGTAAACGCTTATACACGCGCGTGCGCGCGCGAGGAAGTTGAGAATCAGGAGTTTTCCTCACCATAAAAAAAGAGTTTTCTTGCTCTATAAAAAAGCGAAAAGTTTGTCCCTTTGACAATAGAGGTTTTGCTTTTGGCTGTTGAAGTAATTTTCGATGCATATTATCTGGGAAAAGGCCATTTACCTTTTATATCAAAACTTGCCCAATCACACTCACCGTTGTTTATTGTGTATAATCCCGCGCCGCTTGTTTTATTAACATTTAGACCGATTTTCGTTTGAAACGGCTCTTGTGCATCATTCAAATGGAAACTTGCATTGTCTTTTTCACTCGTCAATCCAGCAGTAAGTGCTTCTCCTTGGAACATCATCAGATGGCTACCATCTTTATCAACCATTAAACCGAGCGCCAAATCACTCCTATGCCTATCTGTCATAGATATATAAGCAGAATCATCAACATCGTCAACTCTAAGTCCGATAGCAAAATCATCTCCATTATTCTCCATCATCTCGATATTTGCAGAATTATCGCTATCAACATATAAGCGAATCCTTTTAGTCCCGTACTTGTCGGTTATACTAAGCACCTTTGCTTCGATTTGTTTTGCTTGAATCTGCTCAACATCAATTAATTGAGGGCGCTTATAATCGCATATTAGCTTTTCTAAGTTTCTATTGAGATAGAGAAACTGAAATAAAAAACCACCCAAAAAGCCACAAAGCAAAATACCAATGAAAAAAATAACTTTTTTCATAATCCGAATCTCCAAGTTTTTCTTAATATCACAGCACTGAAGTAGAGTAGGAAAATTAACTTCATCCAACCAATTTGAAATTACAAAACGTGTTCAATATTATGACTGCGATAGCAACAACTGCCGTTAGCTTCCCTTTGTTATTTTTATGGTATCGCCAGACTATTAAACTCAAAACCAATGCACCAATTCCAAGAAGATTTATGCCTATTACCTCAAGCAATGACTGTAATGTGGCTTTCAAATTATTAAAAAATGCCATTGGTTGTTTATCTCCACCTGTACGCAAACTTCCTATGATAAACATTATTTGTATGGCTATAAAAATCCACGCGATAGTATTTGAAATTCCACCTTTTACTATTTTGGTTTCGCTCATGTTCAATCTTTCTTTTTGTCTTTGAGCGTTACAAGAAGACCGCCTGTTAAAAGAATTATGATGGCACAATATTTGCATCGCTCAGTTTGACCTATTTGCAACTCACGCCAAAGTTGTTTGTACTTTGGTTCAAGTAAACCAGCAAGACGGTTTTCTTCATGAACAATAGGTGGTAAAAGCAGAACAAAAATTAAAAAAATAATTCCTATCCAAAGGACGATTAGTTGCGTTTTGTTCATTGTCAATATTTCTCTCTTAAGATTATCTCAGACAAACTAAAGGAAAGAGTAAAATTATATTTTTCAGTTTTATGACTTAGCCAACTTATTTGAACAGTGTCCAGCCAAAAAAAGGAGCTAATATGTAAAAAAGTATTGACCCACACACTGCACCTATACCACATTCCAAACCAGCGGCTAAAATACTATCGCCTATCTCAAGAACGAAAGTGCTTGCAACAATGCCACAAACGAGACATATAAAAAACATTGGGTTAACTTTTTGTTTTTCGTTCATTCGAACTTTGTCTCCGAAAGTTCTTTTGGCTCGTAATCGTCAACAAACAACAGGTCTAAACAACGACCTTTAGCTTCGAAAACGTTTGAAGGTAAAGATGAGTCATCTTTAACGTTCTTTTCATCATCGGAAGTGACTCCATATCTAATCTTTCTGACATTTGTAATCTGAGCTACAACTGCATAGTTTTTGAATGGACTTGTTGGCTGCTTCATTATCTCTTGAATCTGTTCTGTTGAACAATCAAGAACATATAGGATATTAGCACTGAAAACAATATCGAAAAAGTTTTGAAAATATACATTATATATACCCGTTTCTTTTTCTATATCTTCTACGGCAGCAAAAAACAATACTGGTCGATTGTCTTTTCTAATTAAAGCGTCTTGGACTTCTATTGTAAACACAGGTTCCAATAAGCCAATACCTTCTTTTTTAAAGCTTTGTCTCCAATCAGTAATAGCATTATATTTACTAACTAAATCAGCTACAATTTTCTCAATTTGCTGGTGTTTCTCTATTTTACGTTCCTGATTTTCTGTTTCACTTGACTTTTTAGAAGTGGAACTTGTGAATAGCCAAAAAACTATCACCAACACAACTACGCCAAAAGCAATTTTACCAATTGCATTTTTCATGGTTTCCTGCCGAAAAGTTATAGCGAATTCGATGGGGATGTTTACGGCTGTGCCAAGCTGTTACTCGCTGGATTTACTATAATACTTTTTCTCTACCGAACAAGGAAAAAACACATCTATCGTTTGACAAATTCAGGGAAAAAACGGATAATATCTCAGATAAAACAATCGGGACGGCGGCGTAATTAACCGCCAATGGCTAAGCCATAAACCGGCACAAACGGGGTAATTGCACCTGTCCGTTGCCCTGCTTGTGCCGACCCGAGAAGGACAGGTTAAAATGCCTTTAATACCAGGAATACCTCAGAGACCGGAATACAGCTCAGTTAATGCATACTTATCAGATTTAGCAATGGACATTGCAATGCTGGTTGATCGTGAAAAGAAGAAACGGTTTCGGGAGCAATTGCACATATATAAAAAGATGTGGATGGTCTATGAAGCGGCTCAAAAGGGATGCTGGACACGAGCAATGGGAAAACCGGAACACCCGCTGAATGTGCTCTCACGTCTTTATAATTCTCAGAACGATCCCGAAAAGGAAGTAAGAAGGCTTGCTGGCTGCTATTCCCTACTCGCTTTCATACATGACAGCCAATTGCCTAAGCTGAATAGAATCAACAACAACATTATTGTATCGTCAGACATAATCGAACAAACACTGGAAGCAACCAGGAACCAGATCGGGGGACAATCTATTGACAGCAAGATTGCTGAGACACACCTGATTGAAGAGTACTATAATCGTGTAAGAGTTGACCTCAAAGAATATTGCGAAAGAGGTACGGGCAAATCGGAGGATGAAGACTTATCAGAGACAGAGGAAATTCAGAAGGCAAAAACGCTGTCTGATGTTGAGCTGTTCGACGAAACCGCCCGAAAATTCAAGGATCGTTCCATCATACCTTTACGCAGGAATGAGACATGGTATGACCTTAATCGCTCATTGAAGCCGTGGTTCGACCTTGCTATACAACGCTTGCAGCAAGCGGGAAAGACAAACGAGATACGATTGTTACAGTATGAATACAAGAATGTTTTGCGCTATGCGCGAGGCATAAACATAAAGAGCTTCAGAGGTTTTCCAGATCCCAGAATATTTGAGTTAGCGAGCAAGCAAGCGGCTGAGTTGGCAAAGAAGTTCGTAGATATAGCACGAGAAATCGAAAAGGATTCTGTACCGAAAGAGCCAAGAAAAACAGGGCAGAAGATTGAGTCTGAAAATGAGCCGCAGGGAAATGGCGGAGAGCCACAGGCTGAAAATGTTTTTCAGAAAACAGGAGATTTTTGGACGGTACGATATGGGGGGAATACTAAACATATTGCAGGCGATGCAGGAATACAGTATATACATTTCTTGATATTCAAATCGGGAGAAACATTCACGACCGGAAAATTTTTGTCTGAGTATAATGAAAAACTCATTGCTCTTGCTTGCGGAGACAAGATACTTGATACCGAAGCCAAAAAAAATTACAAGGAACGGCTCAAAGATATTGACATTGAGTTAGAAAATACAAAGAGTAACAACGATTTTGCAAAACAGGAGAGACTTGAAGATGAGAAAGCCGACATAACTGCCGAACTCTTGAAAGCCGCTGGTTTTGCCAGACACGGTAAAAAGTTAAATCCAGAGTATAGCAAGTATCGATTAAGTATCGGCAATGCAATCAACCGAGCTATTAAAAAAATAGATAAACACCTGCCAGAACTGGCAATCCACCTGAGAGACTCAATTCCTCAACTTTATAGCAGCACTTCACTTTCATATCGTCCACCAGAGCCGATTGATTGGATGTTATAACTTTTTTTCTTATTACCTCATTTGTCACACCATTTGTAACAATTGTCACACCATTTGTAACACCTAAAGAATAGTTAATAATTGATGTTTTAATAATGGAGTTACAAATGATTGATAAAAATCTCTATACTGTGTCGAATATCGCAGACACACTTCACGAACCACCTCAGAGGGTAGCCTATGTGATCCGAAAGTACCGGCTGAAACCAGTTGCAAGGGTGGGAATCATCAGGCTATTCAATGAAGAACAGGCAAAGGCGATTGAACAAGAATTGTATCAAATTCAAATTAGGCATACATAATGACTGCTGAAACTCCTGTAAAAATTGAACCTGCTCTTTTGACAATACCGCAAGTGTGCGAATACCTGAACATTGCACGTCCGACCTTTTACAAAATCAATGCAACAGGTGCGTTCGGTTTATTGCCGGTCAAGCTGGGGACTTGCCGGAAGGTATTATATCGCAAGGATGAAATTGAACGATGGATACAGGCAGATTGTCCCCATAGAAAACAGTGGTTACATATTAAGGAGAATCACAAATGAATGTACAAAAAGGAACGGCTGCCCATCTTGGCCAACAGGCAGCCGGTAAAACTGAATTTCAACACGCACCTTACAACAAGGCAGAAACGCTGTCAAGCCTAACATCGGAAATCGGTATATTGTTGCTCTGCCTGCAATTCCCGTTAGGTCCGGAACTCAATCACATTGGCTGGGGAATATTTGAGCGGCTACTGCGCCAATACATTGACCTTGGAGTGCTACCTCAGAGCGTTGAAGTGCCGCCAGGACGGATGAACTCAAGGCAACCTGAGTAAATATGGCTAACAAAGTAAAACAACCGAAAAGAAAGTTTGAAGGGCTTTGGCTGCCTAACGAGATTCGCAATATTCCCCGAACTGTTCTCGACCATCTTGGCAAACAGATACTTGCCCATATATACAGCTTCGGAGAAAAAGGCTGCTTTCAAAGCAACGAGACTATGGCTAAGATTTTTATGGTATCAGCTCGTACAATATCCAGAAGGATAACAGCTATTAAAAAAGCTGATTTAGTTTATATAAAATGCCCAAAAGGTTATCATCGAACAATCTGGGTGAAATCACATCCGGACGTGCAATCAGCGGCGAAGATATGGTATCGAAATAAAGAGATACCCAAAAAACAACTTGAATCAGGACGCAAACAGTCCGCTTCACTTAGACAGAATTGTCCAAGTCAGTTAGACAGAACTGGCGAAGTGACTGCGACAAATGGTGTATTTCCACTTGGACAGAATTGTCTAACTACTAATACAGTTACTTATAAAGAAACTAACGAAAATACTAAGGCAGCCGACTTGCCTTTGCCTGCTGGGGGGCAGGCAAGTCAACTGCTTGAAGACCGAAAGAATGAAAATATCGCTTCGATTGAACAGCTAAAAAAGACGTTTGGTTATGGTGCGCGGCGGCGAACAACGGAGCTTACATCGGCTGAGCGGGAACGCCGAAGGCAGGAGCAGCAAAGGGCGTTGCAGGCAATAAAGGCCGTTGGACCGGATAAAAAAAGTTAATATTTTTCTGGATTTTATAGTTGACAATATATCAAGTAGTCTTGTATATTAGGATTATGATTATGAAACAATTAGCCAAAGCGATTGAAAAATCATGCAAGAGCCGGTATCAGATAAGTAAGGAAACCGGCATTGACCAGGCCGTTCTATGCCGGATAGCAACGGGCAGCGGTACGGGTAGTTGCAGCACTAAGACGCTTGATGTATTATGTGAATATCTGGGGCTTGAACTTGTTGAGAAAAATAAAGGCAGGTGATATTATGGAATGGCTTGAGCTGTTGTTGCAAATGGCCTTAACAGCAATTGTTTTAGTAACTATTGTATTCGCATTGATAGGTATTAATAAAGTCTACAAGGAATACAAGGAATCAAAGTGGGAAAAAAAGTACGGTAACAAATTGAATGAAGATACCGAACGCGCACAATGGGAAAATGAGGAACGGCTGAACGATAGAGTCTTCTTGCTGGAAGAAATCATTAAAGAACATGGTATTGAGAACAGCATAGACAAAATAAAAAGGATTATTTCTGAAGTGGATTATGATGCACGATATGGAACTTGGAAGAAAATAGACTCCAAATGGAGAGTCTTTGCTCTTTCCTCAATGTCTGGTGGATTTGGTTCATCCAAAAAAGCACAGAATAAGGTCAATGAGGATTTTGGCAAATATGAAGAACAGAGGAAACAAGAGCTTATAAAGAAATTGAAAAAGGCAATTGAAAAGGCAGGTGAAAAAAAATGAGAGTTTATAAAGCAACATATAAGGACAGGGAAGGCAAGAAAAAGAAGTCCGCTAAATGGTATCTGGATTTTGCCGACCACAATCGGCTTCGGCATAAGATACCGGCGTTTGCCGATAAGCGGCTTAGTGAAGGCTTGGGACGCAATATCGAAAGCCTTGTCAACAGCCGGATAGCAGGGCTTGAGCCGGATGCGAAACTTAATCAGTGGATTGAAACTATGCCGGACAGTCTGCTGAAAAAGTTTGTATCGTGGGGACTTTTAACCGGACAGCGGACGGAGATCACAAAGCCGTTAACTGAGCATATCAGCGAATATATTAAAATCCTTGAGGCCAAAGGTTTTTCAAGAGACTATGTTGTCCGAAGCAGAAACCGGCTGAAAAGGATTATTACCGATTGCCGATTTCATTATTTCAGGGACATTACAAAATCGTCAGTTGAGATATATTCGGGCAAGCTCAAAAAGGACGGATACAGCAAAACGAGCAGAGGACATTATATCGATGCGCTTAAAACATTCCTGAACTGGGCGGAGCAAGACCAGCGGATTATTAAGAATCCGATTGCAAAGATGGATAAACCGGCAAGAGATTCAGAGAAAAAGGGAATATTGACGCCGGAACAGTTTGTCCACTTAATTACGACTACCTTTGAAAAGAATATCCTTATCGGCAGGACTACAGGCAAAGAGCGGGCGGTGCTTTACATTCTGGCAGGAACGACAGGGCTAAGACGAAAAGAACTGCTGAACCTTTGTTGGGACGATATAAGCCTGTTAGGAAAAACCGGTTTTGTTTGTGTTAAGGCTTCGATAGCCAAAAACGGCAAAGAAGCAAGACAGCCTGTCCCCCCTATGGTAATTAATCTTCTAACAGCACTGAAAGCCGATACAAGGCCGAACGATAAAGACAGGGTATTTTTATCCTTTGGCAAGTGGATTAATACAGCAGGGCTTATCAGAGAAGATTTAGCAGTAGCGGGAATTGAGCCTACAGATAAAGATGGTAACGAGATATGTTTTCACAGCCTGCGAAACAGCTATATTTCATTCCTTGCGAACAGCCAGACCCCTGCTAAGGTTGTCCAGAAACTGGCACGGCATTCAGACCCACGCTTGACATTTAACACCTATGCAAGAACGTTTGAGGAAGCTGAGCAAAAGGCTATGAATTTCCTGCCGAACTTTGGGAATTTTGTCTTGTCCACCAGCTTGGACAGTAACCGTAAAAAACAGGAGATTTTGAGAGACAACCATAGACACAAAAAAGGCCAGAACGCTCAAAAAACGACGATTCCGGCCAATCACAGAATAGCCCCAAGGGGATTCGAACCCCTGTTGCCGGGTTGAAAACCCGGTGTCCTAGGCCTGCCTAGACGATGGGGCCAGCCAAATTTACTCTAAACTGATTGCTTCAACAGGGCAGGTATCAACACAAACGCCGCAATCAATGCAGGCTTCGCTATCAATCACTGCCTTTTCGTCAGCCATGCTTATAGCTTCGCTTGGGCACTCCGATATACAGGATTCACAACCAGTGCATTTTTCTTCGTCTACTTTAGCCGACATTTACATAACCCTTTCAAAAAACTATGATATTACTGCTACCTTTTTACATATCCTCAGTATCCAAATTGAATACGGAATGTTACAGGATTATGACGATATTACAATCAAAATTTTTAAAGAAATTTAGAAGATATGCTCACAATTTCCAATTAAATCCCTATTAAGACCCCTGTCGTGATACTCTCTCTAATGTCACTCTTAAGCCTTCCTGTGTGTTAAAGCCCATTTATGGAGGATTATCTACCAAAAGAATCTTTTACAGAAAATCTACGCAGGTTTTACCTGATCGGTTCATTGACTGTTTTTCTCGTTGCAGTCGGATTTTGTGGAAATTTGCCGGGTAAGGACCTGCTTAGTACAATTGCCATATCACGAACGGATTTGTCTATATCATTTTGAACTACCCAGTCCAGAACTTTGTCAAACCCGCTTTCCGGATTTCTGGCCAGCAGGTACACAGCCATCATACGAACCGGCCATTTAGCATTGTACAAATTCTCTGCTACTGCTTTAATAAGTTTATGATCAAGTGGCAAAGAGAGCATATCAGCCATAGTGTGAACCTTAACTACCCACTGGCCTTCAGCAGAGTTAAGCAATAATCCTGATTCGTGTGACAGGGAGTCTCTTAATAAATCCGGCATCCAATCTGCATACAGAAACCTGTAAGGAGGCTGGCGATCAGACATCGCATATTGCTCTAACAAAAGCCCGGTAAAAATCTGAGCCGTTTGAATTTGTTGGCTAATCTGGTTCTCCGTAATTGAAATAAACCGGTTTCTTAAATAATCGCCTGTCAGTTCAATACCCAAACGCTGCACATTTACCCGGACCGGCGATATATAGGTCAGTCTGTTAGTAACCCTGCCATCATCGGTTATGACAGGGTCGATATAAAGAGTAAACTGTATATCCAAAGAAGCCTGGGGATATGTCAGTAGTGTCTTTCTGAGTTCGCCCGTAACAAGCCTCAGAGGAATGTGTATTCTACTGCCAGGCTCGACAAGAAGTGCAGTAAGAACCCTGTCAGAGACAAGGTTCGGTATTCTTTCACTAAGGTCTCCGGCAATTTCAGCATCAATCCTGATATTACCTTTGAACAGACCATAATCATTGATGACCAGAGGTTCGGGAGAGTTGTTTATTACTGCAATAACACCATCGAATTCACTGCCGTAAGTAAACCTGTTGCCCTGAATGTTAAACTCAACCGAGATTATCTGCTCCGGAGGAGTGAACTTAGGAACCAGTGATCGCCCAAAGGTATTTTGCAGAACAGATAGAATGGAATCAGGATTGATTGGTGGAAGATATTTACGGCCCTGCTGAGTCAAAATCTCTTTAGCACGTTCGGCCGCAAACGATCCGGGATCCCTTGTGATTGCGGTCTGGAGAGCCTCGATCGCCTGGGCGCTTTGTCCTTCAGTCAATTGAATCTGAGCCAGCGCCAAATCCGAGATTTGGGTACGCTCATAGTTTTTAATAAGTGGCTTAGCCGATTCATTCTCCTTATTCATTACAAGGGCATAAGCCAGTAGGGAAGCCGCCGTGGGCGAATTTTGCTGAGCGGCAAAGGCCTTATTAGCCCAGTCCAGAGCTCTATCCGGAAAAGGTACAACAACACAATAGAACCAGGCCAGTTGTGTAGCATCCACCTGCTGTGAATTGCTGTCATCTAATTCTCCAAGACTATCAGCATTCTGCTTCTGATTTCGTGTCAGTATCTGTCTGGCTTTTTGTTCTGCGTCCTGAATTATCTGTGTCGCCAGTTGACCATCACCGATTTTGACTGCCGCCCTGCCGGCTATAGCCTCTACTCGCAGGTCAAATCTGCCGGTCTGTCGGATACGTTCGGCAATTTGCATACATTTGGACTGCTTGGTTTGTGAGTTATAGCAACTAATCAACCAGGGAAGATATATACGAGCGGGAAGAAATTCAGATGGGTAAAGATAAGCGAACAATTCGGCACAGTATTCATAAGCGGCTTCGGCTGTATCGTAAAGTTGCAATTCTTCGGCACGTTGTGCAAAGGCAATAGCCGCTTCAATATCCACCGGATTCTCACGTAATGCTAATCTCAGGCGTTCAAGATATAACGCCGGTCCAATCTGTTCGGGCGCCAGTTCAGCCAGCTTTGCAAAGGCAAACTTATTGTATCTGTTGTTCTTATAGGCTTGTATAAGATAGAACTCGGCAGCTTCCAAATCCGGCTTCTCTGCCTTTAATAAACCAAGCAAGGTAGCAAGCTCGGAACCAAGAACTGTATTGTTGTTGGCAAGAGTCCCCATCATCTGCTCAAGCATCTTCTCTCGCTCCTCAAGAGAGTTCAGCCGTTCAAGCAGATAATTCACTCCCTTCCTTGCAACTACAAGATCGGCGAATTCATCGACATATTCCATAAGTAACTTATATACCAGGCCGGAGTAGTCACGCTTGATGTCACGGGAGGCTAAATCAATCAATAGGGGACGAACAGCGGTAGCGTTATTATCAAGTTCCATGGCAGCGGTCAAGAATAAGATTGCCTGTTCGAGTTCGGGACCCCTGACGTTTTCAGAGTTAGCCAGTTCATAAGCTATTTCATAGAGCTTTCGACTGACAGAGGTTGACAAAAGCAGACCTGTTGTCGATGTAGAGTTCGGCGGATAAGTAAATCCGGACAGTTCCGAGTTTGTCCGGGTTCTCAATACATCTTCTGATGTTAATCCTTGAGCCAGGACCGACAGGGGACAAAAAAGAAGTAGCAAAAACACTAAAAACGACAATCTTCCATGCATCTGTCTCTCCCGAAAAAAGTACACAAAACCGTGCCTTTGTATCATAATAGAGAAAACTGCAACTAAATTTTTGTACTGATCAGGCTATTATATGTCAAGTGATATTTGCACACAAATGCAGTTTTGCTTTTATGAAATATCAATCTGTTTCCAACCGTAATCTTATAATATTTAAATAAGCTCTAATATTCCCGGATTATTTATTTGACGCTAACGAGCCCTTCTACCGGCAAACAGAGAGAGCATCTCGATATGCAGGAACTTCGCGCACAGCACGTACACAGCGACAGCCGATGGCACAACGACAACAAGCCTTAGAATATTGAACAATCTAATATCGGGCAATCCTTTCATCAAATTAATGATGACTGTTCCAGCAAGCCACATAACAGATGTTGCAATAAATGTCTTAATCAGAGTAATCAGCAGTCCATCCAATACAGCACTACCTAATCTCCTTCGAAGCACTATCGTTAAAATGATAACCTGTAAATATGCACAAATTGCCGTTGCCGCCGCCAATCCGGCACGTCCAAGGAACCAGATAAGAGTAAGATTGAGCAAAAAGTTCGCAACAACAGCTATTAATGCGCTTTGCATGGGCATTTTTGAATCCTGCATCGAGTAAAACGCCCTGGCAAGTATCTGCTGGGCAAAGTACCCGCATAATCCTAATGCGTAGAAACCCAGCGTTTTCACCACCATATTTGTATCTTCATAGGTGAATTTACCATGTTGAAACGCGGCTGATATCAGCGGCCTGGAAACAAGAATAATCCCGATAGTCGCCGGAAGAGCTATAAAAACAGTCCCGCGTATCCCCTTGGAGATTGTTGTCCGCAACGCAGTAAAATCCTTCCTCGCGGCATCGGCACTCATCACCGGAAATATCGCGGTTGCCAGCGATATACCCAATACTCCCAACGGCAGTTGATAAAGACGCTGGGCATAATACAGATGGGATACCGAGCCACGCCACATCGGATATTGAATCTGAGTGCCTAATAATTCAAAGAAACGCCCTTTCTCATCCGAGCCGGAAAACCACCATGCAATAAGGTCATCGAAAAGTGTGTTGATCTGTGTTACCGTCAGGCCAATGATCATCGGCCCCATAAGCAAGAGTACCTTCCTGAAAGATTCTGAATGGACATGCCACGCCGGACGAATCGAAACGCCTGAGCGGCGAAGAGGCTGAATCTGTATCGCTATCTGCACGAGCCCGGCAATCAGAACCGCAACCGCCACGTAAAAAAGTTGCTGTCTGCTCTCTAATTTCAAAATCAAGCCGGTCAACAAAATCGTCCCGATAATGAAAATGTTCAGGGCAATCGGCGCCAAGGCAGGCATGGCAAAATGTCTGTGGACATTCAGTATCCCGGCCAGGATCGCCACCATACATACAAACAACATATACGGCAACATTATCGAGCTTAGTGATAATATTAACTGCGTTTCATTTTTCCTGGCAAAAAAATTGTA
>CAZFOQ010000100.1:0-15634 GCA_964520535.1 uncultured Pirellulales bacterium
GATGCTGATAAAGCACTGTTGAACAGCCTTACGTCATCGATTGAACCATTAAAGTGTCTGGTTAGATCACTCCTCGCACCAATCCACAAATCGGCACTCTTGTTGTCAATAATACCGCCTGCACCCGGTAAGGTCTCAAGCTCACCATCAATGTAAACCTTTAAGTCTGTCCCATCGTTAATGCCAACGACGTGGTGCCATGAGCCATCATTAATGGTAGTAGCTGAAAAAATGCGATAGTAGGTATCGTTTTCGAAGATCTGAAACCGAATCATGCCGTCCATCATGAAAAGGCTATAAGAACGATTTATAAGATCGTCCTTGGAAACAATAAATTGACGAAGCCCCGACGATGTCCTGACCCATGCAGAGATACTCAGATTGCCCGTTATCTGCAGGCTGCTGTTATTGCCGCAGTCAATATAATCACTTGTCCCATTAAAAGTTAAGGCATCATCTATTACACCTGTAGTGCTTATATATTCAGTATTCTGTCGAGCAGTACCATGGTTTTCGTTGCTGCTGCTGTCTAATACTGTGGTACTTGCTGAATTATCATCCATTGTCCAGTTGGCCACAGGAGTTGGCATTCCAGAACTGCTTGTTACTGTTATGGTTATAGTCTCACTGTTTGTTAAATTACCTTCCCCATCATCGGTAACGGTGAAAGTCACAAGATATTGTCCCGCATCACCATCTGATGGAGTCCAGTTGAAAAGCCCGGTCTGAGAATCAAGGCTTGCACCAACATGTAAATTCGAAGCCGAATAAGTCAGATTATCTCCATCCGGATCAGATGCGCTGACAGTGAAGCTTAGAGTCTGATTCTCTTCGATAGATTTGTCGCCAATCGTTGCTATTAAAGGATGGTGATTTACGATTGCAGTGCCTTCGTTATAGAGAGTCCCAATTTCCGCTTGCGACAGGGCTTTATCAAATATCCTTACGTCATCGATTGAACCATTAAAGTATTTGGTTAGATCATTCCTTGCACCAATCCACAAATCGGCACTCTCGTTGTCAATAGCACCGCCTGCACCCGGTAAGGTCTCAAGCTCACCATCAATGTAAACCTTTAAGTCTGTCCCATCGTTAATGCCAACGACGTGGTGCCATGAGCCATCATTAATGGTAGTAGCTGAAAAAATGCGATAGTAGGTATCGTTTTCGAAGATCTGAAACCGAATCATGCCGTCCATCATGAAAAGGCTATAAGAACGATTTATAAGATCGTCCTTGGAAACAATAAATTGACGAAGCCCCGACGATGTCCTGACCCATGCAGAGATACTCAGATTGCCCGTTATCTGCAGGCTGCTGTCATTGCCACAGTCAACATAATCACTACTACCATTGAAAATCAATGCATCATCTATTATACCTGTGGAGCTCAAATCTTCTGTATTTTGTTGAGCAGTGCCGTTATTGCCATTAACCGAGCTGTCTACTACTGTGGTACTTGCTGAATTGTCATCAAATTCCCAGTGGCCAACAAGGCCGGGTATTCCCTTTGTAAAGAATGTTAAAGGTGATTGTACATATGTGCCTTCAAAAGATTCGATTGTCAGTTCTAATGTGATTTGGTCGAAGTTATAACTGTCACTGCCGTTCGGATCAAAACCGAAACCGAAAGGTGTGCCATTTCCGGCGTAGTCAATGAGTTCCAATACTGAGGCCGAATAGAGAACAGATGAAAAATCGGTATCAAAAGTGAAATTATTCCCGAAAATATCCCAAACCCGAGAAGATGCATCATCCAAATTGCCAAGCGTGTAAACCCGATCTTCAGTTCCTGTTGCCTGATCACGATAGACCGGGGCCAGAAGGATACCCTCGTTTTCAAAAAAATCACCGCTGCCATTATCCAGATTGCTTGTAAAGCCTACAGGAGGATTGTCTAAAAGATGTATATATAAAGCGTCGTTTTCGTTGTCAGTGATGTTAGTAACATTATGGATGGTCAACTCAGCTTCGGTTATTATGCTGCCATCGGGGATAGAATCAGATAATACATTATTGCTGATCCCCCAGGTATAGTATTCACCGGGAATAATTGTACCGCCAAGGGCCGACTCACAGGCCCACGCAAGAACAATTAATAAAGACATCACTATAATAATATTTCGGTTTTTCATCTTCATACCCACCTATACACACCCAATACCACTTCAATTGTTTCCTACACCCCACAAGACTTCTGCTTTCATATCCTTCCGGCCTTCCGCAGTACTATCAACGGGCAAAAATGACAATTGAGGCTTTTGTTTGTCGAGCATTTTAGAGCAACCCAAGATGCTCAAGCCATCTTTGGTACCAACCGGACAATTGCACATCTTCCACGAACACGGTAACCGTCTGAGAATACTGCGGCTGTTGCTGGTCGGTCGGCAGGAAAGTTATGTCATAGGTTCCCGCCTGGTCATACCACGGATTCCAGGCGAAGGTGCCGGTGCCCTTCTCATTAAATGACGCTTCATCAATGACAAGAAGATTCGGGTCTGTCTCTGAATATATTAGCGCTGAGCCGTCAGGGTAGGTTGCACTTACGCCAAAAGCTAAAACCTTGTTTTCCCTGATTGATTCATCTGACATAAGGTAAACGTTAATGACTTCATCCGAACTTAAAGCTCGGTTGTAAACGCGGGCATCGTCAATATAACCGGCGAAGGCGTTGTCGCGGTAGGAGATTTGGCCGGTATTCCCGATATCTGCGAAGTTGTTCAAATCAGTCAGGCCACTGAACGTGCCCCATGCTTCTTCGCCACCGTTGACATACACGATATAGTTTGTCCCATCCCAGGTCAGGGCAAAATGGTACCAGGTCTGCAAATCCAGGTTTTCTATGTTTTCACTTACGACACCAGAATCACCGAGTTCCAGATTCAGGTTTCCTTCATCTGTGTAAAGCCCGATTCTATCGTTTCCGGAGTCTGTGATATGACCAAAGAGGTAGCGTATGCCGGCGAGATCTTCTGCATAGGCCCACAGTGCGATGGTTCCGTTGTTAACATTCCAGTTAGCTGTTGGTATTTCAACTGCATCGTCGGTGCCGTCAAAGTTCAAGTCATCTTGCTCGCTCCATACGGGTCCGTTTACCAGGGTTGCGGTATTGTCGTAGCCCGAAGAATCCTGGGCGGTATTGCCGGCTTGGTCATTGAATCTCCATAATCCGATTAAACCGTCGTCAAAGGTGTAATCTTTAGTTTCTCCGATCATGGTATTTTCGGCAAGGTCCTGGACATTGGCCACCGTTAGATTATAAAACACACCTTCTGTTTCCGTGTGGCCTGTGGTATGCAATGTGACCGTATCACCTTCGGCATTTAGCTCCAGCAAGTTTATCACGATGGGATTAATGAGGCTGTCATTTTCGATGCTGTAATTGTCGATATTTTCAGCTGAAGACTTCTCCAAATCTTCGCTGAAGACCACCTCAACAGTGAATTTGGTAGCAGCCGTAGCCGATATGACTGTGGGCAGCACAGGAATTACTATAATGGTAACGTCTTTTCTGACTGTTACTGTTCCGTCGGAAACATCCACATGCAGTATATAATCGTTCGCCTGAAGGTCGGGTAGATAAGTGTATGTTAATGTGTCACTTGAATCCACGTCCGTGGCAAGCTCAATTTCTTGGGGCAATATAGACTCATCCTCGTATTTCTGAAGAGTATCCGGTATAGCCGATACATCCGGAGGGTCGTTAATTGCTGTTACGTCGATCAGTACCGTCGCTGTGTCTGTGCCGCCATTGCCGTCGCTTATGGTATAGTCGAAACTATCATTGCCGTTATAGTTGGCCGCAGGTGTATATGTGAAAGTACCATCGTTGTTATAAGCCACTGTGCCGTGGATCACTTGTGTAAAGCTGTCGATAGTTAGCGTGTCACCATCAGCATCAGTGTCGTTGGTTAAAACATTACCTGTTGTTACGTCTGTGTCCTCATCTGTAACGGCCGAGTCGTCCTCAGCTTCGGGATCATCCGGAACATTGGTTACAGTAACACTTACCGTGGCTGTGTCGATCCCGCCTTGGCCGTCAGAGATAGTATAGGTGAAGCTGTCAGGGCCGTTGTAATCGGGCGTGGGCGTATATGCCAGGCCCGTGCCGCCGCCGGTGATGGCTACACTACCATGGGTTGCCTGTGTAACTGATGTTATGATAAGCGTGTCGTCATCTGCATCGGTATCATTAGCCAGCACGTTAATGACGTTGGCTACGCTGTCTTCGTCCACTGTGGCACTATCATTACCAGCCGTAGGCGGATTATTGGCAGATGGTCTGTCGCTGTAAAGCTGCTGAATTTCTGTACTACTCAAAGCCCGATTGTAAACACGCACATCATCAATGAGACCATCGAAAGCTCTGTTAAGGTCATAACCTCTGATGCCAATAAACAAAGGATCGTTGGAGGAATCAATTGGGTTTGTTTGGTAATTTGAAGAACCCACAGGCAGGCCATCTACGTAGAAAGTAATAGTACTGGAAAAACCATTGTATACTACTGCTACATACTGCTGTTGATTCAATGCGATTACGCTTGCATCAGACCATACCAGCGTCCCACCATATATCACGTATCCTAATCCGTTATTGGCTTCATTTAGGAAAAATGAAAATCCAGTTGAACTGCTTCCCTTGTCTACGATTCTTCCATAGCCGCCCTGCCCGAAACTTATTGGGTTAATCCAGGCAGCGATTGTCAGATTGCTCGTGAGGTTAAGACTGGGATCATTACCGCAGTCGACATAATCATCCACACCATCAAAATTGAGTTCACCGAAACCTGTCCACATAAGCTCATTAGCCAAGGTTCCTGTATTGCCATTGCCCGAGGAATCCGCCGTCGTTAGACCACTGCCTTCCTCGAATTCCCAGAAACCTACTAAACCATTCACATTAGAGTCGGAGATGCTGACATTAACCGTAGCAGTATCCGTGCCCCCGTTGCCATCGGAGACAGTGTAAGTAAAGGTGTCATCACCGCTGTAATTCTCATCGGGAGTATAAGTTAGCCCGGTACCACCACCAATGATGGCCACGGTGCCATAGCTGCCCTGCCCGACAGGCTGCACGATCAGAAGCGTATCACCGTCGGCATCGGTGTCATTGGACAGTACATCAATGACGTTGGCCGTGCTATCTTTGTTCACAATAACACTGTCGTTATTGGCCGTGGGCGGATTATTGGCAGATGTGCCGGCACTGTAAAGTTCTTGGATCTCATCAGCGATCAAAGCCCGATTATAGATCCGTACATCATCGATGGTACCTGCAAATGGTCCATGTCCTTGTTGGAGGACGCCAACGCGCAGACTATCTCCAGTTGGCATCGGACCGGATTCAGTATTAGTTCCTTGGGAAACTCCGTCTAAATACAATGTCCAAGTGTCGCCTTGTCTTGTCACAAAAATCTGATGCCAGGATTCCAAAGAGGGAGACACATTCAGGTCTCCAAATAGTTTGTAAGCTGCTTCATTACCGTACCAAAATTGAATACTGTTGAGATCTCTGTAGTAAAAGAGTTCCCAATTCATGCTGGTATAGCTGTCTCTCTTGGAAATCAATGCTGGCCAGGAGTTATTGTTCCATTCCCTTGCATAGAACCACAAGCCGATACTGAGGTCTTCGATTAGGTCTAGAGATTGGTCATTTCCACAGTCAACGTAATCGTCCACTCCATCGAGATCTAAAGCTCCACTGATTTTGCCTGTGGTCCAGATAGGTCCGTTGATCAGAGTAGCGTTGTTTCCGTTGCCGGAACTGTCGGCGGCTACAGTGCCGGTGGTTTCATCTAATGTCCAGTATCCAACTAAGTCACTGCCATCAAAGTTGGTGACAGTCACACTAACGGTTGCCGTATCAGTGCTGCCAGCATAGTCTTCAATGGTATAAGTAAAAGTATCGGAGCCAACAAAGTCGGTATCAGGGGTATACGTTAGTTCTGTGCGACCACTTATAATACCTACAGTGCCGTGGTTACCATGCGAAGCATCCTTTATAAAAGGTTTGGGACCGTCAGGGTCACTATCGTTTGCCAGCACGTCAATTGTATAGGCCGTGCTGTTCTTGCTGATGACAGCACTGTCATCAGTCGCTTCAGGCTCGTCATTGACATTAAGCACAGTCACGGTGACGTGTCCTATGTCAAAGCCGCTGCCATCGGTTACTGTGTATATGAAAGTGTCAGTGCCAAAGAAGTCTTGTTCAGGTTCGTACGCAACACGGATCCCATCGTGTGACACACTGCCGTTATCCCCTTGAGTAACTGAAGTGATAGTCAGGCCTTCACCAAGATCATTGTCTAATACATCTATGGTGTTTAATCCACTATCCTCATTTATTGTAATGCTATCGTCTATAGCTATGTCGGCAGTCGATGAACTGTACTCATATGCACCTCTGTCCCACAAGCCGTCAGCGCCCCTTGTTACGCCTGTCCAATCCTGATTATAAGGCGAAGCCAAAGTATTTCCTGCAGTTGTTGCGGATTTCAGGGTAAAATCCATATTCACCCAATCAGTAAAGGGGTCATCGGTGCCAGCATATCCCGTCCCAGGCTCGGAGGCAGCAATAGTAGCGTCACTCCAACCACCGGTATTACTAATAAATGAATTGTGGCTGTGTTCACATGACCAGAACATGCCATTCCAATTCCTTTCCGTGTCAAAGAAAATATTATTATACACCCAATTGTTTGTGGATGGATAAGACTCTAAGAAAACGCCTACGCTTCCCCCTCTAAGATTAACGAACGCATTGTTGTACACCTTCATATTAGTTGTGGCACAAGGAGTTTCTTCGGTACAATTAAAGCCACCTATTACTATCACTCCGTTTCCAAGACCTCCAGCATAGTTATAGCCCGGAGTATACCAAAACACATTCCCATAAATGGCCCAATTGTCGTTGTCGTGATTAGCATTCTTTTTGACATCAATGAACCCCGTGCCAGACATATCTTCAAATATGTTATATCTTATTATCCAGTTGTCGCTGCCATAATCAAATATGCCCGTGCCTTGGTTGGATGGGCGTCCTCCAATCCAGTCAACATCATTTCTTGCCATATAATTGTATTCTATAATCCAATCTTGGGTATGGGTGCTATAAAGATGCTGGTAGACATCGTGGATATAATTGTAGCTAATTGTAACGTTCCTTGGCCCTTGGTTTTGGTCTCGGTCCCCTGCCCCAGTCCAATACCACCAGCTCAAGGACTGAAAAATAGCATAATCATGGTCTCCTATATAACCACCAGCGTCACCGCTTTGTCTGTAGGGGGAAGTGATTTCACAATGCTTTATTTCGATATAATCCGGGTGTTCGACATTGGGATTGGAACCATTATGTATTTCAATCAAATGGAAATTGGTAGTATCCGCCCCAGAATCGGGATATATCTTAAAGCCGTGAGAAGTAGAGCCTCCATCCCAATTCCTTGGCCCCCCACCAACAACGCCATCAAAGACATAATAGCCTGTTTGGAAGTGCAAGGAAGAGTTGGTATTATCCAGAACCCATTCCGCCACACCATCGCCATAGCTGCTGTTCCAGCCGCAAGGGTCGCCGTGGTCTTCTGCCGTGGCCTTTTTGATGGTAATGTAGGTCGAACCACTCTCCTCGTCGTCAAAAGTATAACCAGTGTAACTACCGTCTGCAATATAGTATGTATCGCCCCTTGTGAGACTTGCAGGCAGTTCATTCCAGGCATCAGTCCAATTTGAACCGGTATCAGCACCAGAAGCACCATCACGGATATAATGGTTTGCTGCAGCATAAAGGCTATTCGAACATACGGCGAAGAACACCGTACAAGATACCACCAGTATCTGTTGGAATCGCACGGTTTCCCTTTTCTCTGACAAAGATGAACATGACATGTTCATTTTCAGTTTCATGAGATATCCCCCCTTTGTTTTGAGCGTACCTTAGGACCTCTACAGTTAAAAGATACGGAATAAATCAACCGCGGGCAAATCTGTCCATCGTTGCTTCTGATAAGGCACAGGGCCTTCTCGGCTCTGAACGAGGTGTTATAATGTGAAGGTGAGACGAAAAAGGCAAACCGGTTACTCAAGCAACGTTGACGTGCTACGGGACTGTGAACACTCCTTTTATAGGACGATACGAACACTTTTTCCATCCTGGCCTTGTGTTCCCCAAGGCACCTTCCTTCAACTACCCAACGGCAGCCATTATCTCATATGTCTGTTTTGTTTGCAATGTTCGAATGATCGTTTACCGTAGAAGTGAAACAATAATCATGCCAAGTCTGCTGAGCGACGTATTTTTGGCATTATTTGGCAGTTATTTAGCGACAAAGAAGTATTCCCCTTTAATTATAGGGTATTCTACATTCGTTTAGGTGTTAGGGTTCTATACGCCCCTCCTCCCGCTGCCAACATTTTTTTAAAAAAACTTGACAAACTGATTTTGCACGGTATAAGATAGTGTTGCTGAGCATTCATATTCCCGGCAGGGACGTTGGGGGCGACAGATCATCTAATTGATCGGTTCATTGTAGATTATTTGAAAACTATCTACGTTATATGCCGATAACGACTTAGGAGTTGCTGAAGGTGTACTTAGTACGCTGAATCTATCACTTGTGGACTAATCATCTTTGGGTGCTTTACATAGTGGTTATTATCGAACCTTGATAAAATGCTCTTTGTAGGAATGTCAATGGCTTATTTGCGAAATGTGCTGAAAAATAAGAGAATATTCGGGCTCACTTGGATCTTGGCGGTGGTTTTGTTGGTAGTCGCCGGCGCAGGGTATCAACTTGTGGCCGTAAAGATGAACGTGCTCGTTAAAACGCCGATAAAACTTGATGTTCCGTTATCCCAGTTCCCTAAAAGAATTGGCCAGTGGGTTGGGCGGGACGTGCCGATATCAGAAACAGTCCTTAAAGTAGCAGCCAATGATGACTATCTTAGTCGCTTGTATGTGAATGAATCAAACAACCAGTGGGCCAATGTTTACATAGCTTACACTGCCCGGCCGCGCACTATGCTGGGCCATCGTCCACAGGTGTGTTATCCGGCTAACGGCTGGACACACAAAAATACGGAGTATGTTCAAGTTATTTCTAACTCTGGTCGAAAAATCAGATGCCTTCTGCATAATTTTCAAAAGCCCACCGCTGAGTCTGAGGAAATCATAGTATTGAATTATTACATTGTTAACGGCCAGCTAACAGATGATGAAAGTGTGTTTACCGGCGTTGGCTGGCGTACGCCGAATATTGACGGTAATCCCGCTCGATACGTAGCCCAGGTCCAGATTAGTTCGTTGCTGGAGATGTCCGTTCGTTCAGCGGCGAAAGATTTTACTGATTTAGTTTTAAGTTACTTTCCGGACGAAAATGGGAAGTGAAAGCGGAAATCAGAGGTCAGAAGTCAGAAATCAGGAAAGAAAAAGATGAAAGATTTCAGGGAAATGCAAGTTTGGAATAAAGGGCATAAGTTGGCTTTAGAAATTTATAAGCTGACCGCTGGTTTTCCAAGAGAAGAAGTTTTTGGACTATCCAGCCAAATTAGAAGGGCTGCTGTTTCCATACCGACTAATATCGCCGAGGGTTGTGGCAGAGGAAGCCCTAAAGAGCTAAAGCAATTTTTAAAGATTTCGATGGGCTCAGCTTCAGAAGTGGAGTATCAAATTTTGTTATCATATGAACTGTGTTATATGGACAGAAAGAAATATGATAATTTAAAATCTGATATTCAGGAAGTTAAGAAAATGCTATCGAGCTATATAGTTAAAATTGGAAGTTAGAAATCAGAACCAAGAAATCTGACTATCTGACATCTGAATTCTATCTTCTGCTTATTATAGGATGTTACATTGAAAAACAATGCAACCGACAGGGACGGAGTTTATCCGCCCTTAGCGGCAAAAAAATAATGTCCTGTACGATCCTGTACATCCTGTTAATCCCGTCCAAAGAATATGAATCGTATAATCCTGTTAATCCCGTCTAAAGATAAAATGAACTATCCTGTACATCCTGTTAATCCTGTCTAAAAAGGCTAAATATCATGCAATATAAGGAACTTACCGGGAAGATTATCGGCTGTGCTTACAAAGTCTATAGCATAATGGGTTTTGGTTTTCTGGAATCAGTGTATGAAAACTGCCTCATGGTTGAGTTGGAAAAAGAAGGCCTGAACGCTGAAAGGCAAAGAGCAATTAATGTTTATTACACGGACACACTGGTTGGTGAATTCAAAGCAGACATTGTTGTCGAGGACACAGTTATTGTTGAATTAAAATCTGTCAGGCAGATGACATCTGCTCACGAAGTACAGTTGGTCAACTATTTGGTCGCCACGAATATGCCTGTCGGGCTAATTGTGAACTTTGCTGAAAACAAAGTCCATGTCAAACGAAAGCTCAGAGAGCTGCCGAATTGAGAAAGTTATCCTGTCAATCCCGTTAATCCTGTCTAAAAAAATGGCATCACAAAGACAACTTAAAGCCAATCGCCGCAACGCCCTGAAGTCCACCGGGCCGAGGACGGCTGAAGGAAAGGCCATTGTGGCACGGAATGCCATGACGCATGGATTGCGGGCGGAGCATGTGTTGATCGAGGGGGAGAGCGAGGAGGAGTTTGAGCAGTTTCGTGAGGCGATGGTTGCTTACTATGAGCCGGTGGGGGTGCTCGAGGAGAGCCTGGTTTGCAAGATTGTTGTGGGGTTCTGGCGGTCCTGGCGGGCGAGGCGGATTGAGAATGAGATAATGTATTGCCTGGGGGAAGAGCCGGTGGAGAGTAAGGCAGGACAACTGCCGTTTCGGATGGTGATTACCAAGACATACGAGGGCGGCAGGCATGAGGTAGAGGAGGCGGGCGGGTCGCCGCCGGAGGATGAGCCGAAGCGTGTGGAGCCGAGAAGGCGGAGGACGTTAGGCGAGGCCGTGATAGCGTGGCTGGAAGGTGCGGGGATACTGAACAAGTTCATCCGATACGAGGCGCATATTGACAGGATGCTGTCGAGGAGTATTCGAGAACTGGAGCGGGTGCAGGAGAAGGGGAAGAAGGCGGAGAGCATTATTAACAGGGATTTACAGAATACACAGGATTAGACTGCCGCTAACTTTACACAGTTAACCGAACACACCCATCAACAGGTCTTATGTTTTGAATAATGCAATTCTTAATTTTACATTTAACATTTTCAATTTTTAATTTCAATTGCTGTCCGCTAACTGCTAATCGCCAACGCCTAATGTATCCTGTAAATCCTGTCAAAAATCTTATTTATGCTGATAGCTAAAAGCTGACCGCTATACGCTGATAGCTGAAAAACCAATGCAACCGACAGGGACGGAGTGTGGGCAGGTAAACGTACAAGACTCTTGAGTCTTATCGACTGCATTGATAAACTTACTTCGGTATTGTTGGAACCAAAGATGTCTATATGAACACGGTCCAAAGAATAGCTAAGAATGCGGGTGTATTAATCACAACCAAAGTCCTCAGCAAGGTTTTCACCTTCTTTTATGTAATGTACACCGCTCGTTATTTAGGGGCCGAAGGTTTCGGTATATTATCATTTGCTATTGCATTCACAGCGATTTTCGGCATTTTTACTGATCTTGGGCTTCATCAATTGACCGTTAGAGAAGTTGCAAGAGATAAATCACTGGCTGGCAAGTATTTAGCTAATATCAGCTTAATAAAAGCTATTCTGGCAGTTATTACCTTTGGCCTGATTATCTTAACCGCCAACCTGTTAGGCTGCCCCGAGCAAACGATTAAGGTTGTTTGCCTGTTTGCTTTGTTTGTTATCTTCCAGGCTTTCACACAAATGTTTTATTCCATCTTTCAGGCATTTGAAAAGATGGAGTACCAATCAGCAGGACAAGTCTTAAATGGCCTTTTAATGCTCACAGGCGTCATCTGTGCAATGAAATATGGTCTTGATGTGGTTGGCTTTGCCTGTATATATACTGTGTGCAGTGTTCTTGTATTATTCTATAGTTTTGCTGTTACGAAATTGGTATTCCTTAATTCAGGAGAAGTTCTCCAGCCCGGATTAATGCAATTCGACAGGTATTTCTGGAAGCAAGCCATTAAAGAAGCCTGGCCGATGGGAGCAAAGGCGATATGTGTCATGATTTATTTTAGAATTGATGCTGTGATGTTATCTTTGATGAAAGGAGATACTGCCGTTGGATTATACAGTGCCGCTTATAGATTATCAGAGATATCAATAATTATTCCTGCGATGTTTATGTCTGCGATATTTCCTGTATTGTCAGTACGCCATAAGCATTCCAGGGACACCTTTTTGAATGTTTATGAAAAGTCATTTAAATATATGCTTTATCTATCTTTGCCCATGGCGCTGACAGTAACATTATTGGCCCAGCCGATTATAAGTTTAATATTTCAAAATGAGTTTTCAGGATCAGCCGCGGCCTTACAAGTGCTCATTTGGGCTGCAGCTTGTATGTATGTCACTATGGTGCTTGGTTCAGTCTTAGTAGCTGCCGACAAGCAGATTCTCAACCTAAAGATTATTGTTACAGCAACTGCTTTAAATATAATACTAAATCTTGTTATTATACCAAAATATGGTTATATAGGTGCATCGGCGACAACGGTAGCAACTGAAGTTTTTGGGTTATGTGCAGGGATGTATTTTTTGAAGAGGTATGGTTATCAATTTAATATACGCGTGATATGCATGTCGGCACTGTTAGGATTGGTTGTTGCAGGAGTTGTTGCGTTCTTTTTGTATAGTATTGGTGCCAACATCTTTATAGTATCGGCAATTGCCATGCTTGCATATGGACTAATCGTATGGAGGACAGGAATCGGGGGGGATGATAAAGAGTTGATAAGGAAGGCGTTTAACGTTTCACGTGCAAAAGCTTAAGGGAAAGGGTTTCAAATGGGCCTGTCAGAATGTAAAATAATTAAACTTCCAAGAATATCAGATCCGAGGGGGAATCTTACGTTTGTAGAGCAAAATAAGCATATACCTTTTGAAATAAAAAGAGTCTATTACCTTTACGATGTCCCCGGTGGTGAGGCAAGGGGTGGGCATGCCCATAAAGGCTTCCATGAGTTTATGATCGCGACGATGGGGAGTTTTGATATTATTCTGCGAGACGGTTTTGATATAAAAAGGTTTCATATGAACAGGTCTTATTATGGCTTATATGTCCCTCCAATGATATGGCGTGAATTAGATAATTTCTCCTCGGGGTCAGTTTGTCTGGTTTTGGCGTCTGAACTCTATGATGAAGATGATTACATACGGGATTATCAAGACTTCTTGAAAGCAATTGGTAGTAGGAGCAAGGATGACTAATCAAATGAATCAGGCGACAAGCTTTGTGCATCCCAAAGCGATTGTGGAGACAGATTGTATCGGAGTTGGCTCGAGAATTTGGGCGTTTGTGCACATTCTTAAAGGGGCGAAGATAGGGGCGGGTTGCAATATTTGCGATCATACTTTTATCGAGAACGATATTGTTATTGGCAATGATGTTACGATCAAATCCGGTGTGTACCTGTGGGATGGTGTGAGAATTGGTGACGATGTGTTTATTGGCCCTAATGCCACATTCATAAATGATAAGAGACCACGGAGTAAAGTGTATCCGGAAAGATTTGAGGAAACTTATGTTGCCAGGGGGGCGAGCATAGGAGCAAATGCCACGATTATGTGCGGCGTCTCAATCGGTGAGTGGGCGATGGTCGGAGCGGGAAGCCTCGTAACAAAAGATGTGCCTGCTCATGCGATGGTTTACGGCACGCCAGCTAAAATACAGGGATACGTATGCCAATGCGGCAAGGACTTGGTTCTTGACGGCTCACAGGTGGCTTGTTCTTGCGGAAAGGACTACAGGTTTGAAGATGGAAATATTTTAAACGTAAGACACGGTAAGCTATTTTTCAGCCAATCACAGGGCAAAGCCCAGAAAGAAAAGCAAAAGAATAACAGAACCAGTTACCTCGGCAGAATATCTGAAACCTGTGTGATACATGAAAATGTAGAGATAGGAAAAGATGTTACGGTTTGTGAAAATGTAATTATCTATAGTAATGTTGATATAGGAGATCATTCTTTCATAGGACCAAATTGTGTCCTTGGAGAACCATTATATAGTTTATATAAGGACAGTTCAAATTACACCAATCCCAAACTAAAAATTGGGCGGAACTCGATTATTAGGAGTCATTCGGTGATTTATGCCGGTTCAACAATTGGAGACAATTTTCAAACGGGACACCATATAACGATGCGAGAGGATTCAACAATCGGCAAGAATTGTTCACTCGGAACTTTCGGTGATATTCAAGGACATACCGAAATAGGTGATTACTGCCGTTTTCATAGTAGTGTCCTCATAGGACAGTTCAGCACGATCAAGAATTTTGTCAATATTTACCCTAATGTAGTACTGACCAATGACCCTCATCCACCTTCGGATACATGCACAATGGGACCCATTCTTGAAGACTACAGCGTAATTTGTGCGGGAGCGGTTATTATGCCGGGAATTACGGTTGGAAAGAATAGCGTCGTGGGAGCGCAAAGTCTAGTCAGTAGAGATGTGAAACCTGAGACAGTGGTACTTGGCGTACCCGCACGCAAGATCTGCTCCATACACGATGTGCGCTGCAAAAAGGGTAAATTGGACAAGCCATACCCCTGGAGAAAACACTTTTCAAGAGGGATGCCGTGGAAAACAGGAGAAGAAAAATAGAAGGCGAGGAATTTGCCTTGGCAAATTAAGAGAAAGCAAGCGTTTCTATGATTCAGATGACAGATTTCAAACAAGAGTTTCAGCAATTATCCGCCGAGATAACCGAAGCTGTTACAAGAGTTCTCAGGAGTGGATGGTTCATTTTGGGTGAGGAGTTAAAACAATTCGAACAGGAATTTGCAGAATATTTGGGAGCGAAATACTGCGTCGGGGTCGGAAATGGATTAGATGCCCTGCATTTGATTATAAGAGCTTTGGATATCGGTGCAGGTGATGAGGTAATTGTCCCGGCCAACACATACATAGCAACGCTATTGGCAATTTCATATGCGGATGCAAAGCCGGTATTAGTCGAACCTGACGAAAGAACAAATAATATCAATCCAGAATTAATACGCCGGCGAATAACCAAAAAAGCCAGGGCGATAATGCCCGTCCACCTGTATGGGCTATCTTCAGATATGGATTCAATAAATGAAATCGCCAAAGAGCACGGGCTGTTTGTTATTGAAGACGCCGCCCAGGCACATGGGGCTGAATACAAAGGAAGGAAATGTGGAAGCTTGGGGAATGCAGCCGGATTCAGCTTTTATCCCACGAAAAATCTTGGTGCCTATGGGGACGGAGGTGCTGTGGTAACAAACGATGAAGAAATAGCCGACAAGGTAAGATTATTAAGAAATTATGGCTCCAGGAAGAAATGTTACAATGAGATAAAAGGATTTAATTCCAGGTTGGACGAAATCCAGGCAGCCATCTTAGGGGTCAAACTAAGATATCTTGATGAGTGGAATGGAAAAAGAAGAAAGAATGCCAAATTCTATTTGGAAAACCTCAAGAACCTTAAGGTTAGTTTACCATTTGAACCTGAAGAATGCAAACATATTTATCATCAGTTTGTCATCA
>CAZFOQ010000101.1:0-15049 GCA_964520535.1 uncultured Pirellulales bacterium
GGGAGAAATTATCCATTGCCGAAGGGCTTGGGCCCGACGGCATTTTAATCATCAACGCGGATTTCGAGTCGTTGGTGGATGCCTGCAGGACCAGTGGCAGGGAATTCCTGACATTCGGCAAATCGGACAGCTCAGACTACCAATTTAAAAATGTCCGCTCGGATGGTGTCACCAGCCGGTTTATTATTGACGGCACGGAAGTTTTTTTGCCGTTAGCCGGTCCGGGAAATGTTGAAAATGCCCTTGCCGCGTGGGCGGTTTGCAGCCAGCTCGGTCTGGGGGTGACTGATTTTGCACGGGCAGTAAAAACTTTGCCGGCTGTATCCATGCGTACCGAGCTGCTGCAGGTCGGGACACTTACAATCCTTAATGATTGCTACAATGCAAATCCCGCTTCGATGAAAAATGCCCTGGAGATATTGGCCGGTATTGACTCGTCCGGACAGCGCCGGAGAGTTTTTATCTGCGGCGAAATGGCGGAGCTGGGACCGCAGGCCGAGGAGCTGCACGCCGAGCTGGGTACAATCATCGCCGGGGCAAAGGTCGAGCTTGTGCTGGCGGTGGGGGAGTTGGCTGAAGTCGCCGCCGTGTCTGCAAAAACGAGTGCCCGGCAAAATTTGCAGATAAAATGTTTCGAAGATACGCCTTCGGCCTGTAATAATCTGCACGAATTTATCAGAGATTACGATATAATATTAGTGAAAGGTTCGCGCACGGCCGGACTGGAAATGGCCGTCGAGAAACTTAAAGAGCTTTTTGTTGTAGAGCCTGTCTCGTCAAGGCAGATTTAAAGTTCGAGTTCTCAGATGATATACCACTTGCTTTGGTTTTTGCGTGCCGGTGAACGATTCGGCTTTTATGCGTACCAGAATGTGCTTTTTCGCTCAGTCTCAGCTACGCTGACCAGCCTGTTGATCGCGCTGTTTATTGGGCCGAAGATTATCCGCTGGCTGATGCGAAAAAAGATTGGTGACCGGCCGGAGTTCCATCACGCTACGCTCAATGAGCTGACAAAAGAAAAGGCCAATACACCCACGATGGGCGGCCTGATTATTATCCTCTCCGTAGTTGCCAGCACATTGCTGTGGGCCAAGCTGTACAATCCCGAGCAGGGAGTCTGCAATCCCTATGTGGTCAAGGCAATTTTTTTGATGGTATGGTTTGGGGCTTTGGGCGGGGCGGATGACTGGCTGAAACTGACCAGCGGGATTCGTCACCGAAGCCGGGATGGGCTCAAAGTCTGGGAAAAATTGATATTTCAAATCGGCGGAGCGGTCTTACTTGCCTCGTTTTTGTATATTGATTTTGCCGCGGTTGATGCCAGCGGCAATCCGAAGGTCCCCGACGGTATCAGGTTCTGGCTGCCGTTCTATAGTAACAGCCTGCCGCTGGCGAATTGGATGTTCATTCTCGTTGCGGTCTTCTACCTCTCGGCCACAAGCAATGCCGTGAATCTGGCCGATGGGATGGATGGTCTGGCCGCCGGTTGTGTCGGAATGGTGAGTTTGGTCCTGGCCCTGCTCTGTTACGTTGCTTCTGAGAAGATGGGAGGACCTCGGGCTGTCACCTGGGCCAGTTATCTGCTGCTGCCGGCGATACCGGCGGGGGAGTTGAGCATTTTCTATGCCGCTATTTTGGGAGCGGTGCTCGGCTTCTTGTGGTTCAACTGTCATCCGGCACAAACCTTTATGGGCGACGTGGGGTCACTGCCGTTAGGAGCGGCCATGGGCTACGGCGCGCTGGTGACAAGAAATGAAATCCTGCTGTTGGTTATCGGCGGCGTTTTCGTCATCGAATTACTCAGTGTCGTCCTCCAGGTCGGCTATTTTCGGTACACGGGAGGCAAGCGGCTTTTTCGATGTGCCCCGATTCATCATCATTTCCATTTAAGCGGCTGGAGCGAGCCGCAGGTGGTCGTGCGGTTCTGGCTGATTGCCGCCGCTTTTGCCGCCCTGGCCCTGGCCACCTTAAAAATTCGTTAATCCCTCTTGAGCCCTTTCACAAATCCGCTACAGTAATTTTACGAAAAAGTAGAAAACCTCACAATTTCCGCAAGAACTAAGCGAGTGTCTGTAATACATAGGGCCAGTTTGTACTCAAAAGGTAACTACTTCTCTCTTAATGTTGTTATTCTCTCGTATAGTTCACCAATGCTGAATCCTTCGGCGGTGACAATGTGTTCTTTATCGGTCAGAATCAGCCAAGGAAGAGATCTTATGCCCCAGTTGCGATGTATTTTTTCTTCATCGTCTTGAATCATCCCAACTGGAAAAGCAATGTTATTTTCTTCGATCCATTCATCAAGCTTTGCTTGCTCAACTATCGCTGCCTGTATTACTACAACGGTTACACCTTTTTCTTTCAGTTCTTCTGCACGTTTAGCAAGTTGTACAATACAATTTCGAGACGGTCTCTGCTGCATATCCCAGAAGCAAACCAAGATCATTTTATTGTTAGCTTCGTCTGATAACAGGTCGACTCCAAAGTCTTTCATTCCAGGCAACGACTTGCCTACAAGCACGCCTGACTCGTCTTTCGGTTTTGCTTTCTTTGCCGTTACGTTCTTGGGCCAGTCTTTGATCAGATCGTAATATGAGAATATGAACTCCCGTCTGAAGGATTTTCCCCCGTTGTTTGGAATCAACGCTACGAACCAAGCTTGATCTAACTGCCATTTTCGGTACTCTCTCTGAGATAGATAAACTTTGAGGTAGCCATCGACGTCAATATAACCGACATCTTGCACGCCTTCATTTTCTTCAAAACGTACTAATATCTTTTGTTCCGGTTTGATAACTGCAGGACTACCATTCTCTAAAAGGACATGGAAATAATGTGGCTTGTATGTTCGTGCCCGTATTGTAAGTTTAGTCGTCTTACCCGACTTGACGTCTACATGGGCATGTGGAAATATACCTTTTAAGAGGCCGTATCGACCGGTTTGTAGCCCTCCTATGCTGAATTTTCCATCATCATCTGTGGTATAGACAAAGCGGTAATAAAACAAACCCGAAGGATCTACGACTGCAAACTTAGTTCGTGCAATTCCCTTACCTGTATCAGGATCGACTATTTGACCTTCAATACGTGCTTCGGCGGGCAGAACTACTCTTATATCCGTTTGCCCGGCCTTGAAAGTAGGCTCCCGAGGTTCCGATCTATAAGTGTAAGTCGTGGCTTTGCCTGCCGCCATGACAAGCAGATCGACACCGAAATCCGCCGGTAGATTGTTGAAGAGAAACCTGCCCTGACGTTTGGTTTGTGTGATCAATTCCCCCAAAGGTGGAATACCGGGCAGCCACTCTCTCTTTTCTTCACCATCGGCTGTTTCTACTGTCCTATACAGATTGGCACGAACTTCCGCATCGGCAACCTGTTTGCCAGCTTCATCAACAATCACACCTTCAAGTTTTTCAGGCTCACCGAGTTCAATGTTTGATTCTACATCTTCGCGCATAGTCCAGTCAGTCCATCCTAAAGCCAAATCCTGTTTTGTGGCAACAATATAGCACTCATCGAATTCACCTCTTTCGGGTTTTGGCTTAGTAACGAAAACAAATGCCCCATCTTCTGCTGTCGTCACTTCACTGACCTGATGCAGCAGTATACTTCCAGCCATGTCAAAGTGACTTTCATATGCAGTGACTTTCGCTCCGGCGATTGGCTCGCCCTGAGTATCAATAACCTTGCCGGTACAGGTGACTTTATTGTTGGATTCAGATAACTGTGATATATCGGTAGCTCTCTCAAGCGATACTTCAGCAGCGCGACCGGTTTCTTCTGTTCTTGTTCCTGCCCGGGCGGTTAACACAAGCGCGGTTGGGACGGTCAGGGTAGCAATCAACAAAATAGACATTGCTGCAATTACACTGGGTCGTTTGTAGAATTTTTTTCCCGGTCTTAACATGGTCTTAATCCTTTCCTCAATATCCTTGACGGAACCGACAATTGCCAGCGAGGGGACGGGATGGGCCGACCGGCGTTCTGCCGCCAATGCCTCCACAATCGCATCGGTATAATGTTCCGGTGGAGCAGAGAGCTGAGCGACGGCCATCTCATCACAACATTTCTCCCGTTCCTGGCGTATTTTTCTGTTCGTCCACCAGACAAGGGGATGGAACCAGTAGATTGCCTGGGCCAACACCTGGAGTGCGTTGACAGCAGCGTCAAAGCGGGCGATGTGGCTAAGTTCGTGCGCTAAGACGGTTCGGTGGTGTTGAGGACTGTCCAAACCTGTAAAATCAGACGGCAGGTATATACTGCCGCGGAATAGACCCCATACAAACGGCTGGGCAATATCCCTGGTCAGCCAGATCCTTGGTGACTTTTTAATCTTGAAGCCTGCGAATAACTCCTCAAACGCTTGATACAATTCAAGCGGAAGCAACATTTTCCGACAGTGTAACCACAAGGTATACCGAACTGCTCTGCTGCCGACCCACGAGAGAAACAGGAGTATTCCGGTCAACCACACAAGGACAATTGTTTCTTTTGCGTTTGGCACTGCAGGTCTTACCTGACGTGGTTCGAGCACTTCTTCGATTGTCACGTGCTCGCCGGCATTCATAACAACTGAATTATTGGCGGGTCTCTGTGGTAATTCCGGTTGCATCGAATGTTCGGTGAGCGATCTTTCAGGTAAAACCGCTACCGGTAATGAATACACAGGGGGTACCAGGCACTTAGCCAAAACGATCAGCCACAACAGATACCGGGTATGAGCACTTCTGTTTTTAATGGCGAATGATATCATGCCCACAATCCCAGCCAGAAGTGCTATTTGCCAGCTTTGAGCAAACAAATAGCTGGACACCTGATTTGCGTACGTATTCATAGAAATCACTCCCAAAAAAGTCCGCAAGCTATTTCTTCTTCGCCAACTCTTTCAATTTTTCGATGTCCTCGTCGCTTATCTCGCTATGCAGAGCGAGATGTTGAATCAGAGGTACAGGATTGCCGCCGAACAGCCTCTGTACGAGGTCGCCGATAGTTTTCTTAATAACCTCTTCTTTTTTCGCGGCGGCAACATAGACGAACGCCTTACCACGAACTCGGTGTTTGAGGTATCCCTTCTCCTCAAGCCTACGCAGGAGCGTTGCTACAGTTACATAGGTCACCTTTCGATTGTTAGGTAACGAATCATAAACTTGCTGAACTGTGGATTCTTTCAATTCCCAGACTAATCGTAGAACTTCTGTTTCGGCAGGACTCATTGCAGGTCGTTTCCGTTTGGCCATATCAATACCTCCTATGACAATTGTCATATCTAATATATGACATTTGTAATAGTAGTCAACAAAAAAAGAAATTTTTTGAAAATTTTTTTATAGGCTGCATTCCTTGAGTCAAAAACACGGAAAACAGGTAAAAAATCTGATAATACCGCTCCGGCTCGACGCCTTCGCCGAGACGATTCCCACTTTATCCTTTTCGCCAATCCGAGACGGACATTATCTATAATGTTAAAAGTTTTTTATGCAAAAATGAATGAAATTTGGGAATTTTCCTGTTCCGACCGTTCCGGCGGAGCAGTCATATAAAGATTTTTTTAAATTTTGGGAAGAATTTGTGATGGAAAAATCCGACTGATTGGTACAATACCGGGCTGATTTTTGAAGCAGAATAGGATGAAACAATAGTTATACCGGATGTGTGCAATTCGACAGAAGTTTTCAGGAGAGATTCGATGGAACATCATCGATGGAGCAAGATTAAACGACATCGCAAGAGCGGCTTTCGCAAACGGATGAAGTCCAAAGACGGCAGAAAAATGTTGAGTAGAAAACGCCGCGTCGGGCGCTCGGTCAATACGGTATGAACGGTGCGTTGATACACACTTTTTTTAATGGTTGCACCGGCTAAGTAGAATTATTTGAGAATAGTTACATCTCTCTTTTATTAAAAACCAACCTCATGAGTCGGCCATAAGGCAGGCGAAGTTTCTCCATCTTTAAATATGATTGTGTATAATTAGATTTGAGATTTGCCGTTCAAAGCATGTCACCCATCCTAAAAAAAAGAACGTACTACACATCATAATGTTCTTCAATATGGATTTGGACATTTTCTCTGTAGCTTTCGGACGGGTCGGAATTGGCCTGGTCTAATTTTCTCGATGCCAGAAAAATTTTAACGGCAGTGATTCCACAACCGATGCCGGCAATAAAAAAGACCGCTGCAGCGAGCGTGGCGAAAAACCTCGGCAAAAGATAAATCATAAAGCCAAAGCCTATCAGCATCATCCCCACGATAAATATTGCCGCGGCGACATTTCTTGAGGCCTGGGAGATTGCATTTGAGTAATAGCGAAAAACCATGATTTACATTCTATATTATTAATGATTGAAAAAAAAGGGCGGATTCCACATTTTTGTAAAACCCACCCGATCATATTTACTTTTTTAATACATTCCGCCGCCCGGAGGCATAGCGGGCGCTGCTTCCTTCTTTTCGGGAATTTCACTGACTATCGCATCGGTTGTCAGAAGCAATGACGCAATGGACGCACCATTCTGCAGTGCGACTCTTTCGACTTTTGTCGGCACGATCACGCCGAACTTGACCATGTCACCGTATTCCTTGGTCAGGGCGTTGTAACCGAAGTTCCTGTCCTTGCTTTCGGTCACTTTCTGGGCGACAATGGAGCCGTCCAGTCCCGCGTTCTCGGCGATTTGCTTGATGGGGGCGACCAGTGCTCTTCGAACTATATCGGCCCCGATTTTCTCGTCACCTGTAGCCTTTACTTTATCCAGTACCGGCAGGGCCCTGAGCACTGCCACACCGCCTCCGGGAAGGATACCTTCTTCGACGGCTGCTCGACAGGCGTGCAGGGCATCTTCGACCCGTGCCTTCTTTTCCTTCATTTCCGCCTCGGTAGCGGCTCCAACATTAATCTGGGCCACGCCACCGGCTAATTTAGCCAGTCTCTCCTGGAGTTTTTCGATATCATAATCGCTGGTAGTTATCTCGATTTCATTTTTAATCTGCTCGATTCTTCCCTTAATTGCCTCGTTGCTGCCGCCGCCTTCGATGATTGTGGTTGTGTCTTTGTCGATAGTAATTCTTTTGGCCCTGCCAAGCTGCCGCAATTCGATATTCTCTAATTCGAGTCCGAGGTCCTCGAAAATTGCTTCGCCGCCGGTCAGGGTGGCAATGTCACTGAGCATTGCTTTTCGCCTGTCGCCAAAGCCGGGAGCTTTGACCGCTGCGACCTGCAGTACTCCGCGTAACTTATTAACAACCAGCGTTGCCAAAGCCTCGCCCTCAACGTCTTCGGCAATAATCAATAATGGTTTGCCCTGTTTGGCGACTTTCTCAAGCAGCGGGACAAGCGATTTGACCGTGCTGATCTTCTTTTCATGTACGAGGATATAAGCCTTTTCCAGCACAACGGTCATATTTTCCAGATTGTTGATAAAGTGCGGGCTCAGATATCCCCTGTCGAACTGCATGCCTTCGACTAGTTCGACGGTTGTCTCCAGGGACTGGCCTTCTTCGACGGTGATAACGCCGTCTTTACCGACTTTGTCCATCGCCTCGGCCAGTTTCCGGCCAATCTCAACATCCTGGTTCGCCGAGCAGGTTGCCACCTGTTCGATTTGCTTGGTTGATGTAATGGGTGTGCTCATTTTCTGCAGTTCTTCAACGATTTGTGCCACGGCCTTTTCAATGCCGCGCTTGACCTGCATCGCATTGGCGCCGGCGGTAATATTTTTCAGGCCCTCGTCGAAGATACTCTCCGCCAGGATAGTTGCCGTGGTTGTCCCGTCACCGGCGACATCCGATGTCTTGGACGCCACTTCCTTGACCATCTGAGCACCCATATTTTCGTAGGAATCTTCCAGCTCGATCTCTTTTGCGACTGTGACACCATCTTTAGTTACTGTAGGTGAACCGAATGATTTTTCCAACACGACATTTCTGCCGCACGGCCCAAGTGTGATCTTCACAGCTTCTGCCAGCTTCTTCACACCCTTTTGAATCGCGGCACGAGCGTCAGTACCAAAAGCTATTTTTTTAGCTGCCATATTTTTATTTCTCCTAATCTGTGGCTTATTATTTTTCTGCTTATTTTTCGATTACGGCCATAATATCCGATTCACTCATAATCAGATAGTCCTTGCCGTCGATCTTTACCTCCGTACCGGCATAGCTTGTGAAAAGTACGATATCACCCTTTTTCACCTGCAGTTTTCTCAGAGTGCCGTCGTCGAGTATTTTCCCATTGCCAACACTGACGATTTTGCCCCTTTGTGGTTTTTCTTTGGCACTGTCCGGCAGTACGATCCCGCCTGCTGTCTTGTTTTCTGCTTCGAGACGCTGAACAAGCACCTTGTCTGCCAATGGTCGAATTTTCATTTTGTTTTTACTCCTTTCATATCAGTCTTTAATATTTTCTTGATTTATTCAATACCCAAATTCTTGTAAGGTTCATGTCAATATTCAAAAATACATATGATATTCCAGCCGTATCGAAAATCCAAACATTCCGAAGGGGGAACTTGCTTTTTTTGCTTATAACTTTCTTTTATGGGCCTCTTAGCTGAATATATTGCTACGATATTTTTTTAAAAACAGCCTGTTCAGTTGTTCCTGAAGAATACACATATTGACCGGTTTATCAATTACGCTGAAAACATCGAGCCGGAGTGCTTTTCCGAGCAGCGATTCACCCACAGTGCTTGTCAGCAGGATGCACGGCAAAAGCGGATAATTCATTCGGATAATCTTTATTACCGCCAGGCCGTTGGATTGTTCAGAGTCCATATCCACAATTGTGGTATGAATCCGTTTCTTCTGGATGATATTGACAAAATCGGCTGCATTTTCAGCTACGAGCAGATTGATACCTCTTGGCCTGAATATATAGCGTAGCGCCTCGGGCCAGGCCCAGTTTGCCTGGCTGGTCAATACATTTACTTCCTCGATTTTTGATAAATTCGAAACCATACCTGTACATTCCTTATCTTTAATAAATGAGCAAATACCATGCCATATGCTTAACTTGAGATATGTATTTATGTAAGTACCTGTTTCTAAGATAGTTATGTTGTAAGGATTATTTTGTCCTTTCTGCCATAATCCTGGCTATATACATATTCTCTGCCAACCTGACAGACTTTTGTTTATGGGATTCCAATCTTGCAGGGAGATTAAGCCGGTGAGATTGTGAAGATTAAAAAGTTGGGATTTTTAACCTTTCAGCCAGTTTTTTATAGGATAAACAGGGATACGAATCAGCGAGAAAGACACTATTAATATTCATGAGGTTATAAAAACCTTTCTTTTCTACGATATAATACTATAATATAGGCAAAGACTGCGTCTCTTTTTTGGTTAACTTGGGTAGGTCTTGTACCGATATAAAACTTGATATTCACGATAGTTTTACCGTGTTAAATAAAGCAGCCAATTTAAGGATTAAAAATCTTTCGGATGTTCTTCTTCTCGTTGTTTGACGAGCAAGATGCAAAAGGGGATATAAAATGAAAAAATTTCTGAATATCTCGCTTCTTCTACTCTTGTTGGGTTTATCTGGTTCCATAAGTTGCGAGGGCTGGCTCGGTTCTAAGGATGTCGGGCTGGCAGAACCAAATCAAGCCGATGAAATAGATTGGAACCAGCTTTTTGAAAGTGAACCTGGTGTTCAAGCAGAAGCGAGGCCTTTTCCTTCGGAAGAACAAGTGCCTTCTGTCTATACATCTGGGCTTGTGGCCGTGAGTGAGGCCGGTTCATCCATAGTATCAAGGACCTATCCGTGGGCTGAGTGCGGGATTGTTCAATTGGACAAGGCCATGCCGAAGGAAGTTGGACTGAATAAACCGTTCAACTACTCTATTAAAGTCACAAACCTGACAGATACAATGCTCAGTGGTATTATAATAAGCGAAGAGATTCCAAGTCATTTCAAATTTATTAATGCCAATCCAACGGCGACAGAAGAGGAAAACAAGCTTATTTGGGAAATTGATTCTCTTGGGTCAAAAGCCAGCAGGCAAATAACAGTTTCAGGTATGGCCGACTACGCCGAGCCTCTGAAACACTGCACAACTGTTCTAACACCGGTCATTCCGGCATGTGCCAATGTGGAAGTTATCGAGCCAAGGTTGAAGTTGATTAAGACTGCGCCAACTGAGGTTCTGCTATGTGATCTGATTCCAGTGAAATATGTTGTGTCCAACGCCGGTACAGGAAACATTCTGAACGTCAGAATAGTAGATTCCCTTCCTTCGGGTCTGCGAACTACTGATAGCAAGAGCGATCTTATATTTGAAGCAGGCACCCTTGGGGCGGGTCAGTCGCGGGAGTTCTCTATTGAACTTCGACCCACGAGGACCGGTACATATATCAGCAAGGCAGTAGCAAATTCAACTACGGGCCTGAAGGCTGAATCGGATGAAACTACAACAGTTGTAAGCATACCTATGCTGAGCATCAGTAAAACAGGCCCCGAACGATTGTATATCGGTCGACCGGCGGCTTATGAAATAGCAGTTACAAATATATCAGATATTGCTGCTCGAGATACGGTTATAGAAGATACTATACCCGAAGGAATGACCTCTGTAAAAGCGACCGCCGGAGCGAAACTTTCCGATTCAAAGTTAGTCTGGGAGCTTGGCACTCTTGAGCCCGATAGTTCCGAGACGCTGCGTATATCTTATACACCGACTAAAACAGGAGCGTTGATGAATAGTGCAACCGCAACTGCATATTGTGCAGAGCCTGTGACTGTTTCGGTGAAGACTGTAGTAACCGGAATTTCTGCCGTCATGCTTGAGGTTGTTGACATCGAAGACCCGGTCAGAATAGGCAACCGCGCGACGTACATGATCACAGTGAAAAATCAGGGTTCAGCGGCTGCTACCAATATTCGCATCGCTTGTATTTTGGAAGATAATGTACAATACGTTTCATCGGCCGGAGCAACTGCCAGCTCAATTGTGGGCGATACAGTAAGATTCCTTCCCCTGAGTAATCTTGCACCGAAAGACAGGGCTGTTTGGCGTGTAGTCGTCGCTGCTGTCAAGCCGGGTGATGTTCGATTCAAGGTGATTATGAACTGCGACGAGCTGAGTCGTCCTGTCGAGGAAGCTGAGGCTACTCATTTGTATGAGTAGTCATTACGATAATAAAAAGCGGCACCACAGTATTGTTTGCGTCGTGGTGCCGCTTTTTTGTCTTCACTTTTTTCATATTTGATAACAGTTGAATTCTCTCTTTTCAACATTTGGGCCTGGTGTGCCATTGCTTATCCAGCGGAGGTTTTTACATTCTGCCTGTGTGGCAATTCTTTTTTGTCAGCGAATGGCGTTTTGGTTTGACTTTTCATAGTTAACCACATTTTTCCTGTCAGGTTTGGCTATCGGTTTCTTTCAGTATAAAAAATTTATGGATACTATTAACTTGACATGTATTGTGGTTGGCTTTTTATAATATATCCGTTGCGAGTGCCTGTATTCTTTTAAAAACATTAGTAACACCTTTTTGGGAGGCGTAAACATGCGGGTAACAGAATTTCTGGATGAATCGGCTGTTTCCTATGAGGTTACAAAACACATTCCGACTTTCACGGCACAGCAAATGGCGGCGGCCGAGCATGAACCCGGTAAATACGTGGCCAAGCCCGTGATTGTAAAAGCCGACGGCAAATATATGATGTGCGTCCTTGCAGCTTGTTCCAAGATCGACCTCGGTGCGCTGAAAAAACAGCTTGGTGCAAAACACGTCGAGCTGGCCCTGGAAAAGGAAATCGGCGAGATATTTAACGATTGTGATCTTGGAGCCGAGCCGCCTTTCGGCAATTTATATGATTTGCCGGTGATTATGGACAAGGCTATGGAGAAGGATGACCACATCATCTTCCAGGCCGGTTCGCACGAAGAGGCGATTCGAATAAGTATGAACGACTACCGCAAGCTCGTCAAGCCGAAGGTGCTTGAGTTCAGCTACCATGTAACTTCGTGATTTGTGTATAGCGGCTGGACAATATTCTTGTCACCCCGAGCGCAGCCCAGCTACATTATCGTCACCCCGAGCGCAGCCGAGGGGTCTATTTAAAATAGTCCTGCAAAGCAGCCACCCACAGAATATTGAGACGCCAACGATGTAGAGAAGCCGCAACCGGATTATATCATGGGAGGAGGGCCGTGATGCAGATCCGCACATAATACCGATCCGGAACCGGGGACAGAGAAAGTGACAAAAAAAACTTGCAATGTATCTTGGTATGTGGTATATTCAAATATCATCACTGAGAGTACAACCATTGGATAAGTACCGCCCGTTTGGCACGCATAAATCAAGAAGTATCGGGTGAAGCCGTAATCCGGAGCATATTGTGGCAATGTTTCATGTCATTGAGCAGAGACAAATTCTATTTAAATCCGAGGAGGTGTATCATGCGAACTAACAACAGAAGTATCATTTTAATTGCCTGGCTGGTGATGTTTGTCCTGACAGCCTTTTATGGGCTGACCGGTTCGGCATGGGCTGAAACGGAGGTTGATTCACCTTCCTGGGAGCTAAAATTGGATGCCGAGGCTCGACTCTTAATTTCAAGCTTCGAGGATCCTGAGAGTGAACAATTTGTACTATTATACGATTTCATCTCCTTCTACTATGACGAAGACGAGGACCAGTGGCTGGTCAATGTCTTTATCCTTCTGGATGATCCGGAAAATGCACCGCTCCTGGATGAAATCGGTGTTGAACGCAGAACGCAGGTTGATGACATTGTAGTGGCACGGTTACCTGTTGAATCGCTCCCCCTATTGGCCCAACAACCGTACGTTCTCTTTGTGGAGACAAGTACAATACAAACGTTACACATGGACGCAAGTCGTCCCGAGATTCAGGCAGATAAAGTGCATCAGGGAATCAACCTGCCCCAACCGTATGAAGGTGAAGGCGTTGTAGTGGGCGTTGTCGATTCCGGCATTGATTTTACACATGCAGATTTCAGCGATTCGAACGGAACACGTATTCAATATCTATTGGAATATACCCAGGGCGGTGGACAAAATGAATGGACAAAAAGCCAGATCGATGCCAATCCCGGGCTCGTTACCCAGCGTGATGCAGATGGCGGTATCGGTCACGGAACTCATGTAACCGGCACGGCCGCCGGCGGAGGGAGTGTCAATCCGATCTATCGCGGGATTGCTCCCAGGGCAGACATCGTTTTCGTAAAAGGAATACGTAACGCAAACAGCTCGGGCGGTTATGGTAGTGACGACGTAACGACCGCCTGTGACTATATCTTCAATAAAGCACAGGCATTGGGCAAACCTGCTGTGGTCAATCTGAGTCTTGGATTACACTTCGGCCCCCACGACGGCAGCTCCTTATATGAGCAGAGCCTGTCTAATCTCACAGGTCCGGGAAAGATTATTGTTGCCTCTGCCGGTAACGACGGTTGGACTGACCCCAATTTAGCAGTCCATGCAGGAGGAACCGTTGTTCCCTATAGACCCTATGGATCAATGCTTAAAGCATTACGAGATCCTACACAAGCACAGGTAGCACAGGTCGATATCTGGTATGATCAAGGTGTGATCAGCGATGTGAAAGTTGTTGCCTACAAAGATATACAGAATCAGTTAGTTCTGCAGGCATCAACCAGCTGGCTTCCTGCTGTCGGCTGGGCATATTCGCCGCTACTGCGCGATTCTAATGGAGTAGTACTTGGAGCGGTTTACATTGATACGAAGACAGTAAATGATCCAAGAAATGGTGATGGGGAAATTTTGTTGCAGATCACGAACAACAGCGATCCTGCTGTTGACATCGGACAAACCGATTGGCTCGTGGCCTTTAGAACACTGGCGTCCGGCGATGTGCACATGTGGCCATTGTTCGACGGGGACGCATTCCGCAACGATATCAACTTCTCAAGTATAGGTTATACAGGCCTGCCTGGAGACAGCAACTACACGGTCGGATCACCTGCTACGGCCAAAAAGGTTATCTCCGTTGGATCGTATGTAACCAAAAACTCCTGGATAGATGTCGACGGTACTTCACAACAAGGGACGGGTTTTTTGGGGGAGCTGTCGCCATTCAGCAGCAAAGGTCCTACACGAGATAAACGCATCGCCCCTGATATTTCCGCTCCTGGAGAGCGCATCGCATCAGCTCTTTCGTCGCATTTGAATGAGGGTATCGGATATGAACGCCCGGATGTTGTCCAGGGCGGGGGCTATCAGCTCATGCGGGGAACCAGCATGTCGGCCCCACATGTCACAGGAATCGTAGCGCTCATGCTGGAGGTTAACCCAAATCTGGATTACGATCAGGTTGTAAACATCCTGCAGTCAACGGCTCGTTCCGATGGATTCACAGGCACCGGCCTTCCCGACAATATTTTTGGGGCAGGCAAAGCGGATGCGCTGGCGGCTGTGCAGGACGCAAACACGCCGGGTCCCCAAGGGGTAGTTCCGGTTGATCCCGGCACCAATGGTCTGATAGCTTACTATGCAATGGAGAACAGTGTAAGTGACAGTTCCGGCAACGGGCTTAATGGTACTATTCTCGGTAATCCGAACTTCGTCGCAGGACACGAAGGCATGGCGCTGGATCTTGACGGTTATGGTGACTACGTTTATTGTGGCTATGACCCGCTCTTTAATGTTACCACCAACGAGATTACGGTCTCGGCATGGGTAACCATCAGGTCGATCGCCAATGAGTGGGCGGCTATCGCTGCTAAAGGTGAATACGCCTGGAGGCTTGGTAACGCAAGCTGGGATCCGAGATTCCACTTTGGCATCTCTATCTACAATGCCCCCGATACCGCTTGCTTGGATGGAGTCACAGCGGTGGGCTATAACGATTGGCATCACGTCGCCGGTATGTTTGATGGTTCAAACATCATGGTATATCTGGACGGCGCGCTTGACGCGAGCGTTCCCACTACTGAGTCGATAAGTATCAATAATGCGTATATGCTCATTGGTGATAACCCTGAAGCAACCGGCCGCTACTGGGACGGCATTATCGACGAGCTGAAGATTTACGACCGTGCTTTGTCTACAGGTGAGTTGATGTA
>CAZFOQ010000102.1:0-14839 GCA_964520535.1 uncultured Pirellulales bacterium
GGTAATTCCATCTCCATAAAGCACACCGCAATCTTTGTGCCGAACAGGATTGCGAATGTATCTGAATACTCAGCACCTGATTATAGGAATAGAATCGCCATAATTTAAAAAATCGCAAAAAAAAACTTCAGGCCAATTTTTCCATAAAGGCAAGCTATAAATACAAAAACCAGCCCTATCAATGCGATATGTTGCGATTTTCCTGGCGGTAACTTGTAAAGTGCCTTCTTGATTTTGTCGATTCGCAAACATTAAAGAAAATAAAACCGGGGGGATTCTGAGGTATAAAATGGAAGACTATAGCGACCGAAGAACAGAACAAAGGCTGCGTTACTATTGGCCAATCTGGTTTGCCGAAAATCCCAATTATGCCCTTACGCAAGGACAGATGGTTGATGTATCCAGCAAAGCAGCGGCTTTTACATGTTATGCGGAGGATGGTTGTCCTCATCTTGGCCAGGAAATAACCGCACGTTTTAGTGTCCCGCAATATGGCCCTGACGATTCGTTTGATATGGCAAATTTCACTCGTTCCGGTCATGTCTGCCGAGTGGACCATATAAATAGCTTTTTACGACGCGTTGCTTTTCAGTTCACAGAGTCGCTGCCTTTCAAACCCGGTGAACAGATCCACAGCGAAGCCTATGTGTGAAACGTGTTTTCCAGAAGTACCGCAACTGACTGTTAGCTTGTGTCTTCCCGGCCAAACACCTATTCATCATTGCGATTTTGATCCAGGAACGTCAAAAAAACCCGATACCCCACAATAAATATAATTTTCTCCACCATTTTGATGTTTGCACATATAAACATTGATTAGTGCATTTTTTAACCGCCAATCCGACACAGATAAGACTTGCAGCCGGACTTTCTATCCCTATTTGATACCTATCATCAACTAATGACCAAAAAAAGGTTGCATATTTTTCAGGGTTAAGGTAAAATACTTATTGTTAATTGTCTTATTTAAGAAGCTAAAGGGCTGATATAGGCTAGGTTATTAGCTTTTAGGAGAATGGTGAATATGGCTGGAATGTTCTATTCATTAGAGGAGGCTGCCGAGAAACTCAACCAAACTGAGGAGGAACTGAAGCAGATAGTCAAGGAAGGTAAGTTGCGTGAGTTTCGTGACGGCCCGAATTTACTGTTTAAGGTCGAAGAAGTAGAAGCTTTGATGTCGGATATTGGTGTTACCAAACCCGAAGAGGTCCCGGAGTTAGAACCTGAAGTTCCACCGACAGAAACTCCACCTTTGGAGAGTCCTGAGCCTGAAATCCCGGATTTTGAAGTTCCGGAATCCGAAGCTCCAACTCCGCCGGTAGAAGATGTGGATTTAGATGAAATCCTCCTGGCCCCGGAAACAGGTACTCCGGATATATCCAACGATCTTACCGATGCGGACACTGCTTTGACCGGACAGGGGACCAGTGTTCTTGGTCAAACCGACCGTGATTACGAAATTACAGATGATACGATGGCCGATACTGTTATTCCGCCCGGAACATCATCTGAAGTGCCACTTGAAGAAATTGAAGAAGACGTCAATTTGGACAGCTTCGGAAGTGGCTCGGGCTTGTTAGACCTTTCGCTCCAGGCTGATGATACTTCATTAGGGGGAATCCTTGATGAAATCTACACAGCCGAAGGTGAGGGCCAGGAAGCTGGTGAAGCTGAAGCCGACTCTGCAGTGGCACTCTCTGCCGAGGCTGACCAGATGATCCCGGAAGAAGAACTTGCCGTTCCCCAACCCACCCAGGAAGTCTCTGCATTAGCGGCACCATTTATGGAGCGAGAACCGGATAAGCAAAGTAATATTCTTGGAATGATGCTGTTTCTACCTTTGGCGGTTGTTGTTTACACTACGGTCGTGGCTGTAGCAGGTCTTAGAAGTGTAATGCCCTCGATTCTGGCAAATATCCAGGGTTTAATCTGGTACATCATGGCCGCGTTTGCTGTTCTAACAGGTATAATAGGTAGCGCAAGCTTTATGGCCGGCGGTGAACGGAGTACCTCAGCTAAGCCCAAGAAAGCCAAGAAGGAAAAAAAACCAAAAAAGGAAAAAGTAAAAAAAGAGAAGAAGGCCAAGAAGGGAAAAAAGCCGAAAAAGCCTAAGAAAGCAAAGTAAAGTTGTCACAACAACCTTACATATACATGCGTTTTACAATAGGCCTGTCTTCTATCAATCTTTTGTACCTAAGACGTCCCCTATGGCATATAAAGCGGGCTCTTTCCCGATAATCCATTTTGCCGCTCGTAGTGCCCCTCGGACAAAGGTATCTCTGTTATTGGCGGTATGATTGATGGTAACTGTCTCTCCAAGCGTACCAAAAATTACCGAGTGAACACCGGTAATATCACCAGCGCGAATAGCATGTATGCCAATAGTGCCCTTCTGCCGAATAGCATCTTTGCCGTATCTGCCGTGAACAACAGACTCGGGGAAATCCCGGCCCGTTTCCCTGCATATATTCTCTGCTAACGTAAGAGCACTGCCGCTGGGAGCGTCCTTTTTGAAACGATGATGCTGCTCGACTATCTCTATATCATATTCAGGACCGAACATTGCGGCTACTTTCCCAGCCAGGGCGAATAAAACATTCATCCCCACACTCATATTTGTCGCATATAAAATGGGAATCTTCCCTGAAGCCGCCTTCATTTTTCCCCGCTGCTTCTCGCTCAGGCCGGTAGTGCCTAATACCAAAGCAACATTATTTTCGAGGCAGTAATCGATAGTTTTGTCCGTCGCATCGGGCAGCGAAAAATCAACTGCCACATCCACAGCAATGCTCGGAAAGCGATCAGTCAACGTAATACTCACCGGCCCCGATGCCCCCGCAAGGCTAAAATCTTTGCCTATATCGGGGTGGCCTAGAATCTCGATTGCTGCGGTAATGTCGAACTCGCCGGACTCAACGGCCAACCGTAAAATACGGCTTCCCATCCGACCGGCAGCACCAATAACAATAAGTTTGATTCTCATTTTGCTCAACTCTTTTGCTTTTACCTAAAACAGACAAAAATATAATCCCCATATTCCACATTTGCAAAAAATTTCTATTGAAATATCCCATAATAATACTATATTGTAACAATTTAGGTATTTTGGAGTATTGTTATTATGAAAAAAGAGTTACACCCACAATACGGAAAGGTGACGGTTCGTTGCGGTTGTGGCAATACGTTCGAGACCCGCAGTACAGCAAAAGAAATACACGCAGAGATCTGCTCTATGTGCCATCCTTTTTATACAGGTAAGCAGAAATATGTCGATACAGCCGGCCGAATTGAACGATTTCAAAAGAAATACGGCACAAGTTACATCAAAAAAGACAAGAAAGACCAACAAAAATAGCTGGTTATCCAGGCTACAATCTGCCCCGCTATCCTCATAAAATTGGGATGCGGGCTTTTTTACTTATTGAGTTATAATACAACAACTCGTGCGGAAGCAACGGTATAGCTTTGTAACGTCATCCTACACTTTTAGCGAACAGAAATTATGGCCGAACAAAAAAACAGTTTACTGGCAAAGCTCGATGAAATCGATGAGCGTTACAGCGATATCGAAAAGCAGATTTCTGATCCGGCAATAGCCACTGATTCCACCAGGCTGATATCGCTATCCAAAGAAAAGGGCAAGCTCAAAACGATAGTTACAAAATACCGCGAGTACAAAAAAACAACAATCGGGATTGAAGAAGCTGAACAGATATTAGCTGACAGCAATGTGGAGGAAGATTTCAGAGCATTAGCAGAGGAAGAAATACAGCAGCTTACAGCCAAAGCCGGCACTTTACTCGAGGATATCGCAAGCGGCCTTGTAATGGCCGACGATATGGAAATCGATTCGGTTATCATGGAAATACGAGCAGGCACCGGTGGTGAAGAGGCAGCCTTATTCGCACGCGACTTGTATGATATGTATGTAAAATATGTTGAAGGTCGAAAGTGGAAGATTGAAGCGCTTGATTTCAGTGTAACGGAAAAGAACGGCCTTCGTGAAGTGATATTCAGCGTCAAAGGACCCGGCGTCTGGTCTGAATTAGGTTATGAAGGTGGCGGCCACCGCGTCCAGAGGGTACCACAGACCGAATCACAGGGCAGAATTCACACCTCAGCGGCAACAGTGGCAGTACTTCCTGAGCCGGAAGAACTTGAAGTTCAGATACCTCCCGATGATGTGATCGAACATGTCAGCCGCTCGAGCGGTCCAGGTGGACAAAACGTCAATAAGGTCAGCAGCGCTATTAGACTCGAACACATCCCCACAGGCATTACAGTTAATATGCAGGATGAGCAGAGCCAGCATAAAAACCGCGCAAAAGCATGGCGGCTTCTGCGAAGCAGGGTTTATGAACTTTACCAGAACAAAAAAAGAGCCGAACGTGATTCACAACGCAGGAGCATGATTGGTTCCGGCGACAGATCCCAGAAGATCAGAACATATAATTTTCCGCAAAACAGAGTAACCGACCATCGAATAAATCTGTCACTTTACAGCCTTGATAAGATAATGGCCGGCGATATGAACGAACTGATTACCGCACTCAAAGAATACGACAAAGAACAAAGGCTAAAAAACCTTTAAGGTGTATCTCGTGAATTGATAAGCGTAATTCGAAACCGGCACGAAAGGCGAGCTGCGAGATACGAGAAGCGAGACACGGGATATGATAGTTGTAGTTACCGGGATGGTTGGCGTTGACAAAAAAAACTACCTTGAAAAAGTTTGTCAACTTGCCGGTAAACAGGGAAAAGAAATACTTCTTTGCAACGTCGGCGACCTGATGTATGAAGAAGCGCATGATATTCCGCCCGGCAGAATTCTTGACATACCGATGAAAAGGCTCAGTTCTCTTCGCCGCAGCGTTTTTAAAGATATCATTACGAAAGCTCAAAAAGCTCCCCATCTGATAGTTAATACACATGCAACTTTCCGCTGGCGACATGGTTTATTCCCGGCCGCTGACTTCGACCAGATGCGTCAGCTCAACGCCGATATGTATATCTGCCTGATTGACAGCGTGATTGCCCTGCATAAGCGGCTCATTGCCGAGCACTTCGTCGAACACAGCCTCAAGGATTTGATTGTCTGGCGGGAAGAAGAAATTATCGGTACTGAAATGCTTTATAAGGGTATCGATGAAAAAATCCCCTTTTATTGCCTTGCCCGGGGCACTGACGATGAAACAACTGAAACATTCTATAAGCTGCTCTTCGACGAACGAAGCAAAAAAGTATATCTGAGCTTCCCCATGACTGCCGTAGGTGATATGGAAGATGTCAAAAGGGAAATAGATGACTTTCGGCGATTAATGAAACAATCGTTTCTCTGCTTCGATCCCGGTGACCTGGAAGAATCATGTTTGCTGCAGAAAGCCCGGCGAGCAAGACACGCCGGATTGGATTATGTTGAGGTCACAGCATTAGGACAAAAAATCCGATTGGACCTGCAAGAGGTTCAGCAAATCGAACGCGATATTAACAGCCAGACGTACGCACGGGATTTTATGCTCATCGATCAGTCGGATATGATAATCAGTTTTATTCCAAGCATGGCCGATGGACGCGCGGCAATATCCAGCGGAGTTGAAAGAGAGCTGCAGCACGCCCACGAGGCCGCCAAAGAAGTCTACGTCATCTGGACGGCAAAGCAGGCCCCCTCAGTTTTTGTTACACAAACGGCAACAAAAGTGTTTAATACATTAACTGAGGCCCTAAGATATTTTAAGGAAAATGAATATGCTAAGGAAAACAAAGACCAAAAATCGTGACCTCAAGCTTTGGCCAAAACCATGGATTGCTTCTCTTCTTATTATCATGGTTTTCCTTGCCAGCATCGAACTTTCACAGATAAAAAAATATGGGTTCATTGGCACTGTATGTGCTGTGGACTCTAAAGACAGCCAACAAAGTAATTCGGATGAGATTGAAATGCTGTCAAAAAAAGTTGAACAATTTTTATCGCTCGATGATTCGAATCCAACCACGTATAATTCACATATTTATTTCAATATTGTCACCGAAATTATACCTTATGATGTGTTGCTTGATTTAGCAGAAAAAGTTGTAAAAAAAGGCATCGAAGTCAACACGCTGGAGAATCTTCTCAAAACGTATCCGGGCATGTCTGAGAAGGGAATAAAGCATCAACAAAAATTGGAATTCGGCAGGTTGTACTGCCAGTATGCCTGGATACTCTGGAAGAAAAACCAATTGGAAAATGCATTCAGCACTATAACAAAAGCGATGAGCTATATTTCATCCCCGGCTCCGAATGATTATATAAGGTTAGGAATAATCGAGTATGACAATAGTAAAAAGCAGCAGGGATGGGATCATATTACCAAAGCACTTATCACAGACACAATCATTGAAGACCATGAACCTGAATATCGTAAAGCTATCTATAAAATAATAAAAGACAAGTATGGAACAGAACAAGACCCCATCGCCTTCATCGCTGAATACAGAAGCCAAAATGCACAAATGCTCCCAAGTCTATCCCTTCAAACGCTGGAAAACACAAAAATACAAACGCGACAGTATAAAGGACATGTCATCTTCATTAATTTCTTCAGTCCAACATGCGGCTCCTGCCAGCAAGAGATTCCGGGCATAAAAAGTCTTTATGAGCAGTTTTCACCAAGAAAGGATGTGGTTTTTATTTTCATTTTAAACCGGCCCGATTTGAAGCAAGAGTCGATTTCTTTGTTTGAAAAGAGTGGTATTCAAAAGCCAATCATAGCAGTTCTTCAAAACGGTTCCGCGTGGGATTTGATTTCAGCAGAGCCTTCGGTCTGGATTAAAGATAAGGCGGGTAAAGTGACATTCAGACATTGTGGATATAAGCAAGGCGATGAAATGATTTACCAACAGAAGCTTTCGAGATTGATTCAGGATTAGCTACAAATCGATTATATAGTTTCAGATCCGATTCTGTGTCGATATTATGGACGAAAAAGAATTAGCATATTGTATTGATCATACGCTGCTCGATGCTACGGCGACAAGAGAGCAAATCAAACAGTTATGCCGCCAAGCCAAGACCTATGGATTCCATTCGGTCTGTGTAAACGGACGATGGGTCGCGTGGGCAGCCGAAATGCTGGTTGGCTCGAATGTTGCGGTGGGCTCGGTTGTCAGTCTTCCGCTCGGAGCCGATTCAACCAAAATCAAAGCTGCACAGGCAAAAGATGCGATTTTCGCCGGTGCGGACGAAATTGACATGGTCGCCGACCTGGCGGCCATAATCACCGGTGACGCGAAGTATCTGTCGGATCAATTACACGAGGTGCTGAAAGTCTGTCGGTCCATGAGGCCGACGGTAGTACTGAAGGTGATAATCGAATCAGCAGCTCTTGATATCGACCAGAAGATATTTGCCTGCCGAGTTGCACAGGATGTCGGAGTAGATTTTATAAAGACCAGCACAGGATTACATCCGGCCGGCGGTGCAACCGTCGAGGACATAAAATTGATGAAAGAATCAGCTCCAAACTGTAAGATAAAAGCGGCCGGCGGAATAAAAACCGCAAAACAGGTACTCGAAATGCTTGAGGCAGGTGCAGAAAGAATAGGCACTTCTTCAGGCATTCAAATTATCAATGAGTTCAAAGCCGGGCAGACATAATGTCGACAGCAACAATCATCAACACAACTCAAAGCATTGAATGCAAGCTATACTATCGCAAATTCAATGCTCCGATAAATTTATCCGGACTCAGTCAAATATTTGCCGAGCGAAAATCAGCTTCAATTCTCGGTGCAAACTCATCCAGAACCGATGCCGGCAGATTCAGCTACTGGGCTGCCAAACCAAAAGAAATATTCGAATTTCAAACGGGACAAAAAAAGCCATTTGAGAAACTAAACAAGGTTTTATCGAAATATATACTTGTGAACCCCGCAATAAATTGGGGATTGCCGAAAGGGATTTTTCGTTGCGGTTGGATAGGGTTTTTCAGCTATGAACTGGCAAGATTCATTGAGCGTCTGCCGGCAACAACCCTCGATGACCTTGAAATGCCGTTAATCAGATTATGCTTTTATGATCGTGTAATTGCCTACGACCATATCAAGAAAACTTTCTGGCTGCTCGCTTTGGAAATGCCCGGCGACACGAAGCAGCCGGAGCAAAAACTAACAGAACTTGAACTCTCTGTTATCCAATCACAACAAATTGATGTTTACTCCCCTGCTCCTGCTGAGCCTGACAACATAGATCCATCAACAACCCGATGTAATATGAGCAAGGTGCATTACCTGCAGGAGATCAAAAAGATAAAACAATATATTTACGATGGGCAGGTATATCAGATTAACTTCTCGCGACGATTCGAGAGCGAATTCAATGCCGGGGCAATAGACCTTTTCCACTGGCAAAATTATTACAATCCAAGCCCTTATGCCGCCTATATTGACGGCGGCAATTTCCATATCGTTAGCACCTCACCTGAGATGTTTATAACAATCGCAGACGGGATCATCCAAACCAAGCCCATCAAAGGTACTCGAGCGCGTTTCGATGAAACCGACCGGAGACAGCCACAGGCAAAGCAGGGCAATACGAAGAATTTGAATGAATTACTCTACAGCGAAAAAGAGCAGGCAGAGCTGAATATGATAATCGACCTGGAGCGTAACGATGTAGCTAAAATTTGCATACCAGGAACCAGACAGGTAATTCAGCCAAGGGCTATTGAAAGCTATCCGACGGTATTCCATGCTGTAGCGACCGTCGCCGGGCAGCTTCGAGAGGAAGTGACATTCTGCGATATATTAAAGGCGATGTTCCCCGGCGGCTCAATTACCGGAGCACCCAAAATTCGCTCAATGGAGATTATCGACGAGACAGAACCAACAGCCAGAGGCGTTTATACAGGCAGTATCGGCTTTATCAGTTTAGACGGCATTGCCTGCTTGAACATTGCCATACGAACGATCATTATCAAAGGCCAAAAAGCATACGCTCAAACCGGCGGTGGCATCGTCGCTGACTCCGACGCCGAGGCTGAATGGCAGGAGACAATCACAAAAGCAAGAGCATTGTTAGCCGGAATAAATAGCGTACAGCGTGAATCAAAAAGCGAAATATGATATACAAAACAAGATGGCCCAAAAAGTTTTTCTAAACGACAAATTGATTGATACAGACAAGGCCTGCATATCCGTTACCGACAGTGGCTTCTTATACGGAGCGGGCCTTTTTGAAACTATGCGAAGTCACAATGGCATTGTTTTTTCACTTGCGGACCATTTAGATAGACTGTTTTTCAGTGCCGGTGCTTTATCAATAGAGATTAGTTACGATAGAGAATATATCACCGATGCCATTTACAATGTACTGCGAGCAAACAAATTGACCGATGCGCGTCTGCGGCTGACACTGACCGGCGGACCGATGTCTACTTCGGACGAGGACCGAAAAGCGACGTTACTTATTACCGCTGTCAAACTACAACCTTATCCACCTGAATACTACAAAAAAGGTGTTCTGGTAGTGCTTTGCCCATTCAGGCAAAATCCCAATGATCCGACATGCGGGCATAAAACGACCAGCTACTTCCCACGTATGATCGCATTAAAAATGGCCCATCAAAAAAGAGCTGCCGAAGCGCTATGGTTCACTTCTGACAACCGCCTGGCTGAAGGGTGCGTAAGCAATATATTTTTAGTAAAAGATTCAACGCTTTATACCCCGCCGCTCAAAACGCCGGTACTTGCGGGCATTGCAAGAAAAACAATCTGCCGGCTCGCTCTGCAAAGTTCCATAAAATTTGTTGAAAAATATCTCACCATAGATGATGTACTCGGTGCCGACGAAATTTTCCTGACAAACGTTATTATGCAGGTTATGCCGGTAGTCAGTGTAGAAAAACATATCGTTGGTGACGGCAAAGTCGGGCCAATGACTAAAGAACTCAAGGAAAAATTCGATGAGTTGGTCGAAAACCAATGTTGCTTAACAAAGAAATAAGAACGGACCGGAAAATGAAGATACAAGAAATAGCTAAGAGAATCGACGAAATAGTCCCATTGAAACTGGCACAAGACTGGGACAACGTCGGATTATTAATTGGCGACCCTCAGAAAAATGTAAAAAACATTCTGCTTACTATTGATATTACCAGAGAGGTTTTGTCCGAAGCAATAAAACAAAAGATCGAACTCATTATCAGTTATCATCCGGTAATCTGGGACGGACTAAAAAAGATCACCGCGGACGGACCGACAAATGTTGTTTATGATTTAATCCGCTCCGGAATTGCGGTCTTTTCGATACACACCGCTTTGGATTCAGCCACCGGCGGAGTAAACGATGGGCTGGCTGAAATCATCGGCATCCGGGACTCAAAACCAATTGGCGACTATGTCGATTATCCTGTAAAGGATAATTATAAGCTTATTGTATTCGTACCGGCAGAATCCCTTGCGAAGGTTTCAAACGCGGTTTTTGCCGCCGGTGCAGGATTTATCGGCAACTACGGCAATTGCAGCTTCGGCACTGAGGGGACGGGGACATTTCTGCCTTTGGAAGGTGCTAAGCCGACTATTGGCAAAAAAAATAGATTTGAAAAAGTGCCGGAAATAAGATTCGAGACCATCGTCCCCGCACAAAAACTCGAGCCCGTCATCGAAGCCATGATCAAAGCACACCCTTACGAGACGCCGGCCTTCGATATATTCAAACTCTACAGTAATCAAAGCAAATTCGGCTTAGGTAGAATCGGCGAATTAGCAAAACCTGTCAGAATGTCACAAATTATTGACAGAATAAAAAAATATACCGGTGCAAAAGCTATTGGGCTGGTCGGGGACGAAAAACGCCTGATTAAACGAGCGGCGGTTTGCGCCGGCTCGTGCGGCAAGATTATCAATTCAGTTATCGCCGCGAAGACCGATTTGTACCTAACAGGCGAGCTCAAACATCACCAGGCCCTTGCCGCACAGGAAGCCGGATTGACCTGTATCTGCCTGAGCCATACCGTTTCAGAACGATTCATACTAAAAAAGCTCGTAAAACAATTGCAAAAACAACTCAAAGGAACGATAATCAGTCTTAGCAAAAAGGACAGGGACCCTTTTAAATGGAAGAACGTATGACGGAAGAACAGCAGGAAACATTGAATAACGAACTTGAAACATCCGACAACGAATGTCAAATGTTGGATGAAGAACAAATCGAATCCTCGCAGGAAAACATGGATTCCCGCTTTCGCGGGAATGACAAGGATAGTGACGAGAATACGCTTACTGTCGAATCGGTCATAGAAGCGGTACTCTTTGCCAGCGATGAGCCTCTTACGGCCGCCCGGCTGGCGAATATCGTCGAGGTCACTGCAAAACAAATCCGTGAGCATATCGAGAACCTCAACAGCAAATACCAGGCAAATAACCATGCATTCCGGATTGAGCAAATTGCCGGAGGTTATCAAATGCTCACTCTGAGCAGTTATAATCACTGGCTCAAACAATTGCTTAGGGCCCGCAGCGAGACAAAGCTTAGCCCCGCAGCTCTGGAGACGCTCGCCATCATCGCATACAAACAGCCGGTCATCCGGGCCGATATCGAGGCCATACGCGGCGTCGCCGTCGGTGAGGTCATTCGTTCACTTTGCTATAAGGGATTGGTCAAGATTGTCGGCCGGGCCGAGGTCCTGGGCAGACCCATGCTCTACGGCACGACGAAAAAATTCCTCGAAGTATTCGGCCTAAACACCCTCAAAGACCTGCCAAAAATCGAAGAGCTCAAAAAACCTCCAAACTAATACGAAGACTCCCTCCGGCGGTAGAATCCGCCTATCCTTAGACGACTTCGATTTCATATAAAAAAAGTGCCTTATTTTGGGATCATTGACTTTTATATTCCACGTTTCTTCAGTATGGTATTCATTGTTGAATTAGTAAAGTTGATGCACAGTGACGGGTTCATCTTCATCATTGACTTTCAATTGGAAATCTATCCCATTATACCAGATAGTGACTTCAGGTCTTAGATATATGCAGATGTTAATGTGAAACTCTGTTTGTTCCCATATCTGGCCATTGCTCAGCTTGTATATATTTCCGTATTCAAGACCGTCAAACTCATTGATGATAGTAGCCTCAATTACCCCGCCACGATTGAGCTTTCTGCACAATAATGGCTTTTCCACACCTTCAATTAACAGCTTGTGGAATCGACCATCGGTTAGAACGGTGACATCGGGTCTCACTTCAAGTTCAAGCAAGATGACTACGTCAGCGACTTCATATATATTCTTTGATTTCGTCTTGAATATTGTTCCTTTCCTGATTCTTCTGACTCTACCATCAATAGTGGTCGTCTCGAACACTTGCCAACCACTTGCTCCTGTGCCTCTGTCCACAGATGCAATCTGGAATTGCCGTTGACTTGCCGCACCTCGATATGAAGAGCCAAAGACTTGTCTCTCACCTCCCCCACCATGCAGACATGCCAGAGATTCCAGTTTAGTTCTTTTATGAGCAGACAAGAATACAGTTTGTGAGTTAGGGTCATAGTAATAACCTAACTTTTCCCAGTATTTTATCTTATCCAGTTCTTCACCCTTTTGATTCATTTCAAGTGCTGTCATTGAATTAGGATCAAAATTATAACCTTTCTCTTTCCAATATCTTGCTCTATCAATATCTTTGACTTTTTTATCAATTTCATCTAAGGTCAACAAGTTCGTATCAAGGGTATATCCTTTTACAGTCCAGAATTGAATTTTTTGCATGACTTTAACTCTTTGATACATCTGCCTACAAGTCATGGAATTGGGATCAAAATCATAGCCTCGTACCTTCCAATTATTTGCACAATTGATAGCTTGTTGTCTCTTTTTACTTATATTATTTGAATTACTGTTACAGCCAGCAACTACGAAAACTAACGCTAACAATGTAACCAATTTATACATTTTTCTATTTCCTCAGATATATGATATCTTTCAAGTGAATAACCCTTTGCTCACAGTTAATAAAATTCCAACTTGATTATTCTTGAGTAAGGTTAAAAAGTTTATTTGCTAATTCTTCGTCCAGAGTTTCCTGCGTCTAGTGTGAATTGCATTTTGCAGTATGCATGCTAAGATATATTAATCTCCAAATTTTAATTGTCAATGCTGCTTCAATTGTTTAATGGACCAAATTGTCGTCCTAACGATTTGTACGAGAAAATATGGTGTCAACACTATCAGCCAGGCAAATCCCTCACCGCCAAAGATAGCGCCATAGAAGTCACGGAGTTCACACAATCCCCCCGCAAAAGAAATGATCAAAATGATAGGAAGGATAAATATGCCAAATGCGAAGTTGCCAATTAAAATAAGCCACTCTTTTGAGACGATTCTTTTGTTCATTCTAATTATTCTCCATGGGATTAATTAAACAACCGAGCATTTTAATGGTAGCCGCTCACGTGCTTCGATGAGTTTCATTGCATAGAACTTCATGTTTCTTCTTGGGTCAACAAATGTAATTGGTAAAAATATGCTTTCAAAATATGAAATCTCATCATCTGGGCAGAGTCCGATGAAAACATCTTTATCGTTAAAGTTAAGGTAACCATGAATATAAGGGTAACGCCACTCTCGTTCCCAGTAGAAATCTACATTGCCGTTTTGTTTTGTTGCATTTGGCGCCGTGACTTTTTTTCCAAAAACAGCTATCAAAGGCAATATATTCTTAGCTTCGGGTGAGTTTTTTTCTCTCAAAGTAAGTAAAGCTTCAAGTACCTTGTTCTTATCATCTAGCTTGTTGTTAATATAGAATACAGGTGAGACATTCTTCTTAGCAAGTTGCTCTTTCAGAAAAACTAAGCCATAGGGTTCTAACTTGACTCTCCTGTCCTTAATATCCAGTAGAGAATGTATCTCGTTCAAAGGTGTCTCACTGAAACAAATTGCACTGAAAAGGTCTTTTTTTTCGTCAGCATTAATTTTTCTATCATCTATTCCGAAGCGAGCATCACTAATCTTCCTGCCGCTCTGCTTCAGTTTCCTTTCTGTGATAATCTTCATAAGGACATTATTGGCATTCATACCATTTTGTGCCCTTGTTAGATGAACAAGAAAAGGAGAAATATCAGTACGAAACTGCAGTATTTCATTTATATCTCGCCCGATTACCTCATCTCCCATTTTGATTCTCCTAATTAAAGACACGTCCCCATAATAAAAAGATATTCTCCGTTGTTAATTTATCGGCTGCTTTTGAAGGTCATATAACTTGGGTAATTCTAGAATATCTAAAATACGTAGTTCTACTTATTCTAAGAAAAAAAAGCTTAACTCCTTCTTAGTAAAAACCTTGTTATTTGACCTAAATCAATTGCCGATTCATAAATGGACGAGATATTCTTTATCTATCTATCAAACTGGAGATTCTTCCTAATAAATTCAAAGAATATGGGAATATAATGCAAAGGTCGATGACGAAGATTACGAATGGCTGTCGCACTATAGCTGGTATGCATACTACGACCCGCAGCGAGGACAAACGTATGCGGCCCACGATACGCCGGGCGGAAGACGGGTATTCATGCACGACGTCATTATGGGCCTTGATACGCTGGAAGACGAGGTGAATTGAATAGTGAATATTTTGCCCACCGGTTTTAGCCCGCAGTATCACTGCGGGTTTTTCTTTTCGATATACGATACGCTCGACGAGAACGCCGTATCAAGGACAATTTTGGATAAAGATGCGGAATTTCCTTGTTTTTCGGGCGTTTTTGGGTAATATAAACATTTAACAAAATGTTAGTTTTTAGTTTTGAATTTTGCCTTGTGTCCTTTTAATATTGAATATTTTTATGCTGTCTTGCCGA
>CAZFOQ010000103.1:0-14640 GCA_964520535.1 uncultured Pirellulales bacterium
CGATTGTATAGCCAAGGAACAAATCCTCATCAACCACATGCCGCGCACCGTTATTAGATAGGAGTGTGGGATAATTGGGATCGGGTGCATCGCCAAAATCGTATTCTTCCGTCACCGGGGGAGGATACGGGCCGTCTTCCCCGATTTTCACTTGGTAATCCTCCACTTCACCCAAGTCGTCCTGCCCATCGTAGGAAATAAGAGGGAGATCGCCCCAGACCAGGCGGAAGCGCGCAAATGTCGTGCCAAGGGACGCTGCTTCAGGGACATTAAAGCTCAGATAGTTAGGGCCAGCATTCAGGTACACATCGTCGAAGATATGCTCACCTGTATCATCCCAGTCACCGTCGATCGTGAAGTCTATCCACGCGTCCAAGGGGCATCCGGTCTTTGACGATATCACGGTGACGGTGGACGTACCCCCCGGGAAGATCGCCGAAGTGAAGATAACGCCATCCTCATCATCAGTACCGTCATTGTCATCACCCATTGCGTTGGGATCAGGCTGTCCATCCACCTCGTGATCCACAGTGCTGCCCAGGTAAACGACAGAATTATTGGGGTGCGAGGCGCCATTGCTTGACAGCTTTGTGGGATATGGAGGATCCGGTGCATCGCCAAAGTCGTATGCTATAAGATAAAAGAAACTGTCTTCCACCTCGCCATCTTTGGCCTGTCCTACGAAGGACAGGCCGCCTTCTGTGCTAAAACGGAAACGCCCTGGTGTCGCGCCAAGAGCCAGCCCCTCAGGCACATAAAAGCTTAGATGGTTTCCACCAGCGTTCAGCGGCTGGTCAGCGAAAATCTGCTCGCCCGGATCAGCCCAGTCGCCGTCGATGTTGAAGTCTATCCAGGCATTCAACAACCCAGCCTTCGACGCGGTTACATCCACAGTGTCGGTATGTCCTCGCCACAGGTACTCCCAACTGACGCCATCCTCGTCATCACTACCCTTATTGTCATCGCCATCGGCGTATTGACTTGGTTGACCATCCGGTTCGCTATCCACACTGCTGCCCAGGCATACTCCGCTGACTATGATGTGTCGTGCGCCATTGCTTGCAAACAGTGTGGGATAATTGGGATCGGGTGCATCGCCAAAGTCTAATTCGGCTTCACCTCTATGATTAAAGAATATTACGTTATTCTGTATATTTGATCCATAATATACTTCATGATATGACATGTAAAACGGAGGGGAATATGGAAATGTTTGCTGCCAACCGGGTTGGATTACCTCAGTAACTCTATAGGTAGTATTATCTACAAGTTCCGTAGCGTTGGCAATGACGCATGATCCAGATGCATCTGTAATTCCGTATGGCTCGCCGAACTCCCAATACCCATTCTTATTCAGATCTAAAAAAAGTTTCCAGCCTGACATAAGAGGTTCTCCTGCAAGGATTTGCCCATCGCCATCTATATCATTATATTTCATACCGGTGATTCTACCGTTATCCTCACCTTCCTTAATTGTCAGCTGGTAATCCTCCACCTCACCATCCGGGGCCAGTCCGTCATAGCTCAATTGCCGGATTGAACTGAACCGGAACCGGGCATGTGTTACCCCGAGATTGGCTCCTGTCGGGACATTTAATGTAAACGAATTTGCACCAGCAGATACCGGTTGCGCAGCGATAAAATGTTCACCAGCATCAGCCCAACTCCCATTGATATTGAAATCAAGCCAGGCATTGACCACACCGGTATCTGATGCGACAATTGTGATTTGTACAGCCTGTCCCGGAGCGATCAATGGGGACATGGTTACACCATCTTCATCATCAGGCCCTACTGAAGGATTCAAATCATCACCATCTGATAGTGTTGATGTATATCCATTGAGTTCTGCATCAATAAAAGAGCCGAGATGAAATCCCTGTTTAATGACATGACGAGCGCCGTTGCTTGCCAGCAGCGTCGGATAGTTCGGATCCGGAGCATCGCCGAAATCGTATTCTCCTGTTGGCGGCTCGTCGCCGCAGATATCGTCGATGCCGTCGCCGTCATTGTCGCCAAGACAGGCTGTGCCGGGACCTTGGGGGGTGCCCCCTCTTGCCCGGCACTGTTCCGCAGTCAGGTTTTCGCAGGACCCATCCGGCAGACAGCAGGCCTCCAACAACTCTTCACCCTCAGAGTTACCGAAGTCGAGATCCATCAGGACCTCGCCCTGGCTGAGCATGACGCCCGAATAGTGTTTCTCGGGGGGAAACGTTTGTAACCAATACTGCTGATTTTCTTCGCTTACTTGATATGTGCCCGGAGATAAATCCGCGATGAAATAGTACCCCATGTCGTCTGTTATGGCAAACGGCTCGCCTGGTTCCCACACGCCATTGGCGACCTCTTCCAGCTCGGCAAAAATCCTCCAGCCGGGCAGCCCCTCCTCATCTTGATCTGGGTCGCCCTGGCCGTCGCGATCGTTCCACTTCCTGCCATGAATCTCCCCGGTGCCGGGTGGTGGACCTTCACTTTGTATGTTACCAAAGTCGATATTTATCTCTTCCTGGCCTTCTTCCAGGTCGATCAGCCAGTATCCCGGCACACCATCGACGGCGGGGTCTGTCTGACGCCAGCCGGGCTGGTTGACTTCATGTATCCTGTAAACTCCGGCTTCCAGATCGTTGAATGAGTAGTTACCGTTGGCGTCCGTTGTTCTCGACCAATCATCTTCGTCATATACACCGTTATCATTCAAATCGATAAAAATCGTCCAGCCGGGAATGCCCGGTTCATTTGGATCGCGTTGGCCGTTACCGTTTAGGTCGTTATATTTCATGCCTCGAATCGAGCCTGTGCCTTCCGGCGGTTCGGTTCCGGTTTCGTGATTGCCGAAGTCAATATCATCGTACACAAAATAAGGCGGGAGTTCCGAGAAGATCCAGATAGGAGGCGCCTGCGTGCCATCTGGCATAACAGGATCCGTCTGGCGCCAGCCGGGCTGCTGCACCTCTTTTACAATGTATGTTCCGGGCTCCGTGATTTCAAAAGTGTACTGACCATAAGCATTGGTCGTCGCCGACGCAAGAACATTGCCGGAACCATCTTCCAGCGTTATTTCCCAGCCAGGCAGACCCGGCTCGTTGGGATCTTTTGTGCCATTGTCGTTGAGGTCGTTATATTTAACTCCGCGGATTATAACTGTCCCTCCCGGCGGTTCGGTTCCGGTTTCGTGATTGCCGAAGTCAATCTCATCGTACACAAAATAAGGCGGGAGTTCCGAGAAGATCCAGATAGGAGGCGCCTGCGTGCCATCTGGCATAACAGGATCCGTCTGGCGCCAGCCGGGCTGCTGCACCTCTTTTACAATGTATGTTCCGGGCTCCGTGATTTCAAAAGTGTACTGACCATAAGCATTGGTCGTCGCCGACGCAAGAACATTGCCGGAACCATCTTCCAGCGTTATTTCCCAGCCAGGCAGACCCGGCTCGTTGGGATCTTTTGTGCCATTGTCGTTGAGGTCGTTATATTTAACTCCGCGGATTATAACTGTCCCTCCCGGCGGTTCGGTCCCGGTCTGGTGATTACCAAAGTCCAGGTCTTCTACGGTCTGCTCGGCGCCGAGTGACACAGTGTGATACCCACTGGGGTAGGTCTGTGTCCAGTCGCTTCGGCTCTCTTCGCGAACCTGGTATTCTCCGGAAGAGAGATTTTCGAAGGCATACTCACCGTATGCATCTGTTGTGGTCGTGCTAATATGGGTCCAGTCCCAGTAAATGCTATTCATCCACATCCAGAGTTCGATCTGCCATCCAGCCACTCCTGGCTCATTTGGATCGCGTTGCCTGTTGTTGTCGAGGTCATTATATTTCATGCCGCGGATTGTACCTGTGCCCTCCGGCGGTTCGCCACCTTCCTCGACTGTCACTGTGACGGTAGCTGTGTTCGTTCCACCTTTTCCGTCTCCGACGGTATAGTCAAAGGTGTCGTTGAATGCTGTGATTGCGGTTACGGGAGATGGAATATATGTGACGTAAGTGACGTGATTGACGGTTGTACCCCACGTTGGACTCGTGACGCTGATGATTTGCAGGGGGTCTCCATCCGGATCGGTATCGTTAAACAGGACATCGATATCGACCGCCGTATACTGAGATGTGGTTGCAGAATCATCGTTCGCAACCGGCGGATTATTCGCCGGCGGTTCCTCGCCCACTGTGGTAAAGCTCCAAGCTGTAGTATAGCTGATGCCCGAGAAATTGTTGTCGGCAAGATCTTTGAATGCTCCGATATCGATCTGCACATAATACTCCGTGGACTGGGCCAGATCCGAAATGAGGTCAATAGTTACTATTGATCCGGTAACCACCACTTGAGCACCGGTGACATCGACATTCTCTACTACGGAATTGTCGTTTGACTTCTTGACTACTAAATTACCAGTCCCGGATTGAATATCCTCGCTGAACGTGATACTCAGGTCAGTGTCTACCGCCACATTTGTGGCGTCATCTGGCGGTGAGAGAGCTACTATGGTTGGGGGTGTGTCATCAGGTGGCTCGCCCTCCTTCTTGTACCAGAACTTGTTACCCGTTAGAGTCTGATCGTCCAGCGGGGCGCTGAGTGTGCTGTAGTGGATCTCATTCCCAGAGGCCGTCCCATCGACCGAGGTGGCTCCCTCGAACGTGTACGTAGAATCGGGGCCGCTCTCTGCGACAATGTAATAATGTTCAAATCCCTCCACCACGGGTAGACCGTACCAACCATTTGAAGCAGTGGTCTGGGTAACGATGTGGATCCGGGATCCGCCGGCCTCCGGCGCGCCATAAAGGCTAACAATCACGCCCGGTAGCTCGTGGCTTTCATCGCCCACGCTCCCCTCATAGGCGCGCCCGGAGAGGGTCGCCGCCTGACTTGCAGCAGCAAGTACAAAAATGAGAGAAATCAATATAAGTCCTGAAAAGTAAGGTATGCGCTTCATTTTCCTACCCTCTCAAAAAATGATGACATGAAAACATCGCTTGATTGCCTCTATGGCAGACAGGCTCTCTGCGCAAATAACGTAGATAGTTATTCCACCTTTTTGCCGACCTGCCTGACTCCTTGAATTTTACGAATATAACGGATAAAGCCCGGATATGCAATATAAATCTCTGAAATTTGTGCTGTTAATGCCGGAGTATATTGTTTCCAATCTTTATCAATTTGCTGATAAATGCCCTTATCTATAGCTTTACTGGCTTTCACAGGAAATTGCATATGGTGGGATTTTATCCCGAGCCATATTAAAATTATGATAATGCTATTTTCTTGTCTTTTTAGATTTTCATAATAAGCTGGTTTTAATCGTTGATGCATCGTGCTGGTCGTATTCCGTGAAGTGTGAAGGGCATCTTGAATATCTGTGTGATTAGGAGTGACATAATGCGGATTGATTCGTATCAGTTCGGCAGAATTGTTATTGGCGGAGTCGCTTATAACAGTGACTGCTTAATACTTGCCGGCACGGTACTGGCCAATTGGCTAAGAAAGCAGGGCCATTTGTTATCTGCGGAAGATCTGCAGCCTGTCGTAGCGGCAAAGCCATCGATACTCATTGTAGGCTGCGGTGCATCAGGACTGATGAAAGTGGCAAAAGAACTGCCGCAGTTTTTGCAGCAACACGATACTAAATTAGAAGCTTATAATACTTATAAAGCCGTTGAACGCTTTAACGAATTGTCACAGGCTGGCGAAAATGTCGCCGCCGCATTGCATCTTACCTGCTGAATTATATGGATTTCGTGAAAAAACGAATCGGGGAGACAAGATTTGAACTTGCGACCTCTGCGTCCCGAACGCAGCGCTCTAGCCAAGCTGAGCTACTCCCCGGTACAATCCGGCAAATATACCACATCATAAAAAAAATTGCAAACTATATTAAATTAGCCAGATTAACTTAAAAAATATTTGTAACTGTTCACAGAAAAACCATGTTTTAACAGATGTCTGGCAGCCTAATCCTGATGCCGTTCACATCTTGAGCCTTGTCGAAGGATATCAGGATGGGGATGGAGAATTCCTTTAATTCCTGTGAGCATCTTAAGAAGAAATCCTCAGAAGACAAAAAATTCTCTTTAAGAGGATTAAGACATACAATTTCTAAAAACTTAACTTCAGCCGATCTCCTCTATCAAACCTTATCACATTCGACTACAATCCATCGAAAAAAGTATCGGATAACTTTAATTCCCCTCGCTTTTTTGCGCAACTACAGAAATCCAATTTTTTTCAGGTAAACTATTTATTTTTTCTATTTTGTATCCTGCTTCAGATAGAAAATCTTTGTATTCATCCGGCGTATGAAGCTTTATATCAAGTAGATTGACCAATTTGTTATTTCGTTTTTCAAATTGATCATCTTTATATGCTGCATGAACTAATAAAAGAAATGCTCCTGGTTTTAATGCGCGTTTTATCTCTATCAGGTCATGAACTAAGTCAGGCCAAAAATAATATGATTCGAATGCCGTTACAAAATCAAACATGTTATCTGGAAATGGTAAAGCCGAAACGCTGCCATACATTATTTCAACAATGCCCTGTTTTATCAGGTTATCATTGACCTTTTTTGATAATTGAACCATATCCTCGGAGTAATCAATTCCATAGACTTTTCCTTTTGATACAGATGAAGCGATCTCTTGAACGCCCTTTCCTCCACCACAACCTATATCGAGAACACATGAATCCGGATGGATGGAAATATGACTCAATCCCCACCGCCTGATTTTAGCATGCCCGGAATTCATGGCTCTTCCGACAAATCTACCAAAACGACCTGAAGGTTTTCTACATTGTATTACAAATTTTTTAAACAATCCCATGATTTGCTCTATTGAGTTTATTCGGGACAGTTACCGTTTTCTATGTACCGTTACCATCCATTAATAGGTGGCTGTACTTGTTTTCTTCATTTATTTGGGTGCAGTCGGTCACCGCCAAATTCCTGGTAGATAGAAAAAGGTACCTCTCGGTTCATTTCAAGAAGTTCCTTCTTCATCGACTCATACGGCTCTCCTTTTAGCGAGCTGCTCGTTTCGTGAACCCAATGACCATCTGGATCCACGAAGTAGTACGCACTTTCACTGTACTCCTCCAGGTCCTGGGGATGCCTGTAAATGACCATAATTTCCATTACATTGTGTTGGGGAGGCTTTTGGATCCTGGCGTTGCCATCAAGCCACCCTTTGTTAAATTGGAACAACTTCGTTTCCTGCGGGATTATGCTGGGGATAGTTGTCTTGTTACTGGAATCGTACAATGACATGCCAATCTTTGTTTCTCCAGTTTTATAGGATACTCGCCTGTGTGCAAATATCTTGACTTGTACTTGGACAGCTTCAACCGGCCCCATATTTGTCAGTTGCCAGTGAGGAGGCGTATTTCCAACGGATTTGAATAATGTATTCAAACGTAACCTTGGGCGAAAATCTAATTTGGAAAGTCTTTGAGTGACATCACTATTCTTCGAAGACACGTAAACAGACCAGATAGAGATCCCCAATGCCCCCAGCGATATCAATATTGGCACCCAAGTTCGCCAACTCCTCCCAACGCATTTACATATCTGAATGATTCGCCAACTCTCTCTTGGAATCGGCTTGCCATGATCGTCTAAGATATCACTATGCATATTTGCTCTCTTGTTTTTAATAGGGACAGTTACCGTTTTCTGTGTACCGTTCCTGTCCATTAATATATTGCTGTCCCTAGTTTCTCCCTTACACCGAACGATAGGGCTCAGGGGCCGAGCGAGCAGCGATGTCCCTTGCAGCCCTTTGTTGGGCGCCTTCATATATCCTTACTGCATACCGCCATGTTATTCTCGATCAGCGCGGATCAGTATCTTCAAGAGCCAGTCCTTTTCTTCTCCCTGCATCGATGTGCAATCCTCAGAGTCAAATCCCATACGCATCAGCTCCGTATCTTCCATGAGCTGTTGTATGGCCACACTGGCGATGCGATAAATCCCATCGGTGTTAGGTGCAAACATAATCCGGTTACCGACCTCCAAGGAAGAGACCGGCTCTTCTGACTCGACACTCTTGATGTGTTCCAGCATTTTGATGTCTGTTGTGGAGTAGCAGTTACCGTCGCTGCATAGAAACACGAATTTTACATAATACGGCAGTTCCGATATTTTCATGGTCGTTAGTCTCCTTCTGATATCGCAATCTTGGGTAGATATTACCTATATTTCGGCCCAAAATATTATTCTATTGCTTTATTGGGGACATTTATCGTTTTCTGTGTACCGTTACCATCCATTAATACGGCTGTCCATAGTTATTCTAGTTATTCCCAATGGGTTGTTAGGCCTCGTATTTGCACAGCTTCAGCCCTTCCATCGCCGCCACAGCGCGCGGAGGTCTACGCCGATCCCATAGAAGTTCGGCCGCAATTTGAGCACTTCATCTTCTGTTGATGACACTCGGGTGTCATCAACCTCTGTTTGTGGGCCGAGTGTACAAAGGTGGTCTTCCAACTCGAGCGCGATAGCGGATAGAATTCCCTTGAGGTGAACGCTGCTGAAACGAAAAGCGTAGACTTGGACCTTGAGATGTTCCAGGATCATTTCACACATGTGAGGATCATGTAACGCAACGACATCCCGAGAAGTAGACAACGCTTCCAACTCCTCTACGCCGTTTCGAAGCCGTGTTTCGTTCACAAATGACAGGTCGGCTTCCACTATGAGAGGCCGCCCGTAAATGTCAGCATGCTGGCCGACGATGGATCGATACTCAGGAACGACGATGTCATCGGTCATCGCAGGATTTGACGCAAGATAGCCCCCAAGTTCGAGGCGACACCAAGTTCGTAGCTCTCCAGCGTCAAGGCGATCGGCCAATCTCAGTGCCTTCCTCAGGCTGGTACTTAGAGGCTCACGACCGAGTCTATTCTGGAACTTCTTTGCGCTTATGTTCATTTCTTGGTCTGTAGGCCTAACATATTATTCTATGGTTTTTAGTCATTATCAAATAAAGAGCTAATCGCTTCCGGCCGGTTAGACTCCATCCCCCTCGGTGTTCCGTAAACAGTAAAAACACCAAAGAACCTTAACGGCCGGTTCGAAAATCATGGAGTAAATCGCTACAGGCAATATAAACTGTGTCGGCAGGGTGTGCAAGAGAAAACGAATGGTTTATGAGTTAAAGAGTATATGAGTATATGTGTTAATGAGTATAAGAGTTTATGAGGTAAGGGGCTCATAATTACATGTCCAACTTAACTCATTTTCTCATTTTCCCTTACACGCATTTACGGGGGAGAAGTCATGGAGATTTTTTTGAAAAATTACGGAATTAGCCAGCGATCCACCGCGGCGGTCGTATAATAATAAACAGCATACGGCGAGTAGCGTATGGCGGATAGGGGAACACAAGTTAAAAGCATGCCCTGAGCGGAGTCGAATGGGTCAAATCGCAAAACCATAACACAAAAATCAAAAAACTGTTAGCCCCGGGTAATATCCGGGGTCATCCACGTGGGATTCGACAGATGTAGAGCGTTCTCTACAAATCAACCAAAATTTGAAAAAACAAACCCAATGTTAATTTGGGCAATTTGCTGTAAGCTCTTTGAAATAAGAAGATTATGAGAAATCCGGCGGTTTTCGGGGATTGTACCGGAAAAAAACAAAGCCAATCCGGCGTCGCTTTTAGCACCTATGGTACAAGCTTCGCCGGGACAAGTTTGAGTTAGCCCCCGGACCCGTCCGGGGGTTGGTCGTAGTCGCTATAGTAAATTGACAGGATCGATATCTATGGCGATTTTCACGGCCGGGCGAACAGGCGGCTCGGCCCGCAGACCGGCGAATAATCGCTGCACGGTGTCGGCCTTGGGGGCCTGAATAATGATTTGCATCCTGTGGAAACGCTGAATACGGTTGATGGCTGCCGGCATAGGACCACGAATGTTTACCTTCAATCTCTCCTGCCCGACAATTCGGTCAATTTTTTGCCGCATTTGTTTACATGCAGCCTCGAGTTTTTCAAAATTCATATCCCGCATCACGATAGCTGCCAGCCGCCAGTAGGGCGGCAGATTACAGGCCTTGCGGTGTTTTAATTCCTCTTGAATAAAGCCGTCAAAGTCTCCTTTGACTGCATATTGAATCGCCTGCTGGTCGGGCAGAAATGTCTGGACGAAAACCGTGCCTTTTTTGGCCGAGCGTCCTGCCCGTCCGGCCACCTGGGAAATCAATTGGAATGTTCGCTCGTTTGCTCTGAAATCCGGCAGATACAGGCAGGTGTCGGCGCTGATGATGCCGACAAGCGTGACATTTGGAAAGTGCAAACCTTTAGCCAGCATCTGTGTGCCGGCCAATATGTCAATTCGACCCTCGCTGAAATCCATGAGCAGCCGGTAATAGTCTCTGCCGGCCATCGAATCGCTGTCAATCCTCGATACCCTGGCCACAGGGAACTTTTTAGCCAATTCCTCTTCGAGCCGTTGTGAGCCGAGCCCGATCATTGCGAATCCCTTGCCGCACAGCGGACATTTTTCAGGAACAAGCGTCTGCGCCAGGCAATAGTGACATATTGCGTAGCCGTACTTCATATGTGTACCGGTGATTGTACTCATTCGGTTTCGGCGCGTTGTATCGGATCTGTGAAATGTCAGCGTGACATCGCAGTTTCGACAATGCAGTGTGTGCTTACATGAAGGGCAGAATACAAAATTGCTATAGCCTCGCCTGTTCAAAAGTAAAATTGCCTGTTCCTTTCTTTCGAGGATTACTTTCAGATGCTCGGCCAACGGCTCACTGATTAGATTGATCCCTTTTTGTGTCACCTGGCTTTGCCGCATGTCAACAAGTTTCATCTGGGGCATGGGCAGGCTCATCACTCTTTTGGGTAGACGGACCAGGTCGAAATGCTTTTTTCTTTGACAATTAGCCAGCGTTTCCAGCGATGGGGTGGCAGAGCCTAAAATGCAATGTGCTTTTTCTAATTGCGCGCGTTTTATGGCAACATCTCTGCCGTGATATCGCGGTGCCGTATCCTGCTTGTAGCTGGATTCATGCTCTTCGTCGACGACGACAAGGCCGAGCCGTGCCAGCGGTGCAAAGATCGCCGAACGGGCCCCAATGACAACATTGGCCTCGCCTGACTTTATTTTTTGCCACTGTACGTTGCGCTGGGCGGCGGTGAGCCCCGAGTGCATAACGGCAATGTTTTTGAATCTTTCACTGAATCGCTGCACGGTTTGTGCCGTTAATGCAATTTCAGGAAGCAGCACGATAGCGTTTTTGCCCTTTTGCAGAACCGCCTGGATGGCTCTGATGTAAAGCTCGGTTTTGCCGCTGTCGGTGACGCCGTACAAGAGCGTGACACCGAATTCACCTGTGTTTATCTTATTTTTTATAGACTCGAGGGCTTTTTGCTGGTCCTGGTTGAGGACGATTCGCCCCTGAGTTCTTATTGACATTCCCTTTGGAATAGCTGGCAATGATTTTAATATTGTTTTTTGGGCGATTTTTACAATTTGCTTTTCGGCAAGTCTTTTTAGCGGTTCTTTGCCGCAGTCGGCTGCTTTTAATAACTCTTGCAGCTCCGGAGCTGAATCTTTGTTGAAAGCTTTTCGCTCCAACAGGCAGGTGACGATTTGCTTTTGCTTTTTTCCTCTTAATTGGTCGACTATCTTTTGAATATCGGCGGCGGCGGTTGTCAGGTAAATATTCTTTTGTGTTTTTACTCCTGCCCCGCGTTTAACCGCTGATGGTACAATCGCCGCCAGGACCTGGCCGAGCGGACAAACATAATAGCTACTGATCCATCGCGCCAATTCCATCAACTCGGCATCGATTAACGGCTCTTTATCAATTACCTTAGTGACTTTTTTTAGCTTGAATTTTCTTTTCCTGTCATTCTGAGCGGAGCGAAGCGCAGTCGAAGAATCTGGCCTTCTTATATCACTATCTACACAAAATCCGACGTGGAGTTTATTTTTTTTACCGAATGGCGCCTCTACTCTTTGGCCTACTTCGACCGGCCAGATTTCATCCGGCACGGCATAGTCGAACTCCGTATCCGCCGCCGATTCAAACGCCACGCGAATTATATGGCCGCAGGTCTCCTCCTCAGTTTCCTCCAATGCAAACAAATTATCGGTTCGGTATTGTCTCATTTATTAATCGTTCTCACTATACAATCCGACTTTTCGCCGCATAGCCGACTTCTCACTGATATAAGTATCCTCGCATACATCCAATCCGAGCTTTTTTAAAAGGCCCTTGATATAATCAAGATGCGGGCACGGCGGAGAATGGAGATTATCTTTTGTAATACATGAAGACAATTGCATGACTATTTTGTCCTTCACATCTATCATATTCCATCCTTCTAATCAGAGTGACCAGGTTTGAAAGTTTCTATTTTTTGAGCTTAAAATGTTCAGTTGCAATTTCATTAATATACTCGCCGATGGCCAGAGATGCTGTCGCGGCAGGCGAGGGCGCGTTCAGGACGTGAATAGAATTTTTTCGTTTTTCAATTTTGAAATCATCAACCAGCCTGCCGTTTCGCCCAATCGCCTGTGCTCGCACGCCCGACTTGCACGGTTTGATGTCCTCGTCCTGCAGCGAAGGAATCAGCCTTTGCAAACTTCGGAGGAATAGTTTCCGGGAAAATGCCCGGGCATATTCGCCCAGACCGTATCTCCAGTTTTTAAAAAACATTTTCAACGTCCCCCGGTAAGATAAAGCATCCCAGGCATCGGCCAGGCTGAAATTGGTTTTGCCATAACCTTCCCGCTTGAATGAGAAGACGGCGTTTGGTCCGCACTCGACTGTCTCATCGACCGTGCGTGTAAAGTGAACACCTAAAAATGGAAATGCCGGATCCGGTACTGGATAGATAAGGCCTTTGACTTTTTCTTTCGCCTGCTCCGTCAATTCATAATAATCGCCGCGGAAGGGGACAATTTTCACTCCGGGCTCAATTCCATCTGCTTTAGCTATTCGGTCGGACTGAAGACCGGCACAATTGATAATATATTTGGCGGAGAAGTTGTCCTGGTTTGTCAAAACTTTCGTATAAAAATCGTGCTTGTCAAATCCTCTGACCTCATGGCCGGTCAGAACCTGGTTGCCGTTGCCTTTTGCTTCTATTAACCTGGCTAATTTCTTTGCGACTTTGACGAAATCAATAATTCCCGTGCAGGGCACTCGAATGCCGGCAATACCCTCGCAGAAAGGCTCAATTTCCTTTATCTGTTCCGGCCCGATTTTCTCTATCCCTTCTATTTCATTCTCCTGTCCGTTTTCGAAGATTCTTTCGAAGTTTGTCATCTCCTTTTGGCTTGTTGCGACGATGACTTTGCCGCATATCTCGTGTGGGATTCGGTATTTTTTTGCAAAGGATACAAGCTCTTTCCGCCCTTTGGCGCAGGTTTTTGCCTTATTCGAGCCGGGCTCGTAGTACAGGCCCGAATGAATCACGCCGGAATTATGCCCGGTCTGATGGGCGGCCAGATTCTCTTCTTTTTCCAATACTGCGATACGAATATCAGGATGGCTCAATGTCATTTTGTAGGCCGAGGCCAGACCGACAATTCCGCCGCCAACCACAACGATATCAAAATTTTCATCCCTAAGGGACAAGCTGCGTTCGTTCATTATCCCTAATCCAAAAGTGTACGAGTTAGACCTTCAGCCCATACAATACTCCATACACTTCCGGGCGTCAATCGTGCAGGCTGTCCTGGTGATAGTAAGGATGTGGGAGTGTCGGAACAAATTTGAAAGAATAGGAGCGGCCGATTATATATCCGGTACTGGGTCCGGATAAAAATTGCCGGTGGGAGTCAATTTGAATACGTATATCAGCCCTATTTCGAGCCTTGAATAGATCGCACTGCCGTAGATCGCATCGATATCGTATTCGGCAAGCTTTTCGGTGTCGTTTGCCAGTTCCCAGATATTCGACCAGAACATCTGCCGATGCTCGATAGGCAGAGCTTTCAGCAAATCTTTATATCTTTGTGGTTCAGCACCCACCTCTTCAATCGCAAATCCCTCGCCCGGAGCCATTTTCTCGCCGTAGACCCTTCTCCATAAATAGAGTGCCCGCGCCTTGCCGTCCGTAACCATTTTATTGCCGAATTTGACAATCAGGGCATCGAAATGGATGATATCGCCTTCAAGGGTGTATTCTTTCTCCAGAATCGTTTTGAGCTTGTCGTCTCTGGCGGTCTCAACGAATTTTATGGTCGTCAGCAGCCTGCCATCGATTGTTTCCTGATTAATCACTTTCGCATAGCCTATCTGGTTCTCGTCCGTCAGGTTGGTAATTGCCTGCTTGAGATTTTTGTTCTCGGTCAGAAGCTCATGGATTGTTATCGCCGCCTTGTACGGCCCACGAGAAAGATATGCCATCCCGCCGAAGACGACCACAACCACGATTAAGCCGAGAATTCCGAGTTTTTTCTGTCCTGATGCCATTCGAACTTTCCAGTTGGCAAAAATCCCTTATCATCAAATTCTGCCCTTATTCTATCATCGGCTCTGCCGGACGAATCTCTGTACATTTCACAGTCCGCTTGGATTTATAGAAATAGTACCTAACACATCCTTTTATTCTCATAGGAAGGGGTGCATTTGTAGTTTGTAGGTAAAGCGGGCATAAAAATTGCCTTTCAAGTAGGAAAAAGCAA
>CAZFOQ010000104.1:0-14471 GCA_964520535.1 uncultured Pirellulales bacterium
GACAAGAACTCAATGGAGGCTAAAATATGTCGCTTAAAGTCCCGCCATTCGGGACGTTTACCGAATGGCGAGACTACAAGGGTATTAAGTTTCATTTAGGGGGGAATTAAAGGGGTACGCCTGCCCCATAGGGGGTAGTTTCGTCGCTCGTATTTAGTATGTCGTATAGGGTACGTGAGAGACGATGTACGATGGAAGATAGAGGACATCGGCTGGAATTAAGTCGTTAGAAGTTTTGTTGTTTGAACCCTCGGGAGAGAAGTGTTTGTCTTCTGAGGGTCTCTTTTTTAAAACTGTTCATGGCAATTCAAGTTGTCCGGATATTCCATCGGGGCTTGTCCCATAGGGGGTACTTTTCGTTGTGCGTATTTCGTATGTCTTATATCGATTCACGAACTCACAAAATTCCAACATAAAATAATGTAACGACAAAAACCCAGCAATGAATCGACGGACGAAATATTCTGGATTCCCGCCTGCGCGGGAATGACACAGCATATTGCCGCCCATTCGACTTGCGCTCAGGGCAGGCTATTCCTCGTAATGACATTTATCGTTGCCGGAGCACTCCATAAGTATATATGCATATACTTATATACTATTTAAAACATTTTACAAAATCCTCCAATGGAATTTATATGTGTCAGGAATTTTTTCTGCATAGCTTTAGTATTCAGTTTTCTATACAAAATTCCCGAAAATCAATAATAAGCTCGTACGTAAAGCGCGTACCTGTGGCAGAGCTACGCGCTTTACGTACGGAGGGCGTGTAAAATATTTGAATTAAAGAAAGTAGACCGCATGGCCTATCGGGGGTACTTTTCGTCGTTGCGTATTGCGTATGTCGTACAGAGTACACGATGGACGATGGAAGATAGACGAGATACGAGTATCAAGTATCCAGCATCAACGAATCAAAGTTGAGGATTGTTTCCAGCTATTCATCACCGGCTATCTTCCGGCCGTTTAGGGCAATTCTTGTAGATTTCAATGATTTTCAGCGTTTTTTTATGCAAAACGTGGAATAGAGAGTAACGGAATCCCTCCTTTTGCGTCTAATTCTATGGAGTAGTATATGGTAATTTATGATAACGAGTTTCGCAGGATGTAATTCAGTAAAGAATCAATCGTTTTAACGGCAGAGAAATCGACACAAAAAGTAGGTATTTCCGGGAGATTAAGTTGTTAATGGGGCACTCTAAATGAAATTCTGGAAATTCTCGGCCTATTTTAGTAAAATGAACAAATATAGCGGAAAATATTTCCATACTGTCTTCTGAACGTCAGGCGACTTATTCTCCGCAGTATTATTTGTCTTTCTGTAGTCTGAAGAGTGTAGCATAAAGTAAAAAACACTTTGAATCATTGAGCAGTTGCAAATAGACAAAATATTAGGAACAAATCACATGGAACAACCAGCAGAACAACAACTTGAGAACACAATAGAACTCGGTTCCGTTGACGAAGCTCAGCTAATTGCCCGACTTCATCGGGGTCTTGTCAAGCTGAAGCACCAAATCCATAAAGTCATTATAGGCCAGGACAAGGTAATCGACTCAATGCTTTGCTGTATGCTTGCCGGCGGGCACTGTATAGTCCAGGGGGTTCCGGGGCTTGCAAAGACTTTGATGGTACATTCGGTCGCCGATGCGATGAGTCTGGCATTCAACAGGATACAATTCACGCCTGACCTGATGCCATCGGATATAACCGGTGCCGACATCATTCAGCGCGACCCACAGTCAAAAAAAAGGCGGTACGAATTTGTTCATGGCCCGATCTTTGCGAATGTAGTTCTTGCCGATGAGATAAACCGGACGCCGCCAAAGACACAGGCGGCACTTTTACAGGCCATGCAGGAAAGGGAAGTGACTGTCTCCGGGCGGACGTACAAACTCCAGGAGCCTTTCTTTGTTCTTGCCACACAAAATCCTATTGAGCAGGAAGGTACGTATCCTTTGCCCGAAGCTGCTCTGGACCGCTTTATGTTCATGATTTACATCGACTATCCCTCGGCCAAGGAGGAGCACATGATAGTAAAGCAAACAACTACCGGCAAAAAAAGCCGTGTCCAGAGCGTTCTTGACAGGAACAACATGGTTCTGTTTCAGGAGATCGTCCGTATGGCGCCTGTGAGCGAGACGGTCATTGCATACTGTATCAATCTGGCCCGTGCTACCAGACCGACCAGCCGACGCTCGACCGGGATGGTAAAGAAGTATCTTAAGTGGGGTGCAGGCCCCCGGGCCGGGCAGTTTATGACGCTCGGAGCAAAGGCAAGGGCACTGATAAACGGACGAATTACTCCGAGCTTCGAAGATGTCAAAGCGGTAAGCAAACTGGTGCTCAGGCATCGCGTTATCCCCAATTTTAATGCTGAAGCCGATGGCATTAGCGTCGAAGGGATTCTTGACGACTTAGTTCATCATGTGCCACTGCCGAAATAGAATTGTGTTTCATATCTAAGATTAGGCATTTTGACATGGAGCCTTAGACATGGCTCATAATCGAGAATATCTTGATCCGATATTTTTAAGTAAGCTTGCGAACATGGAATTAGTTGCTCGCTGTGCGGTAGAGGGTTTCTTTTCCGGCCTGCATCCGAGCCCTTTTCATGGTTTCAGTGTCGAATACAGCGACCACCGTCAATACCATCCCGGCGATGAGCTGAAATTCGTTGATTGGAAGGTCTTCGGCCGGAGCGACAAACTCTACATCAAGCGGTTCCAACAGGAAACAAATACTACTGTCTATATCCTGCTGGATAACAGTAAAAGCATGTCCTTTGCCGGCGGTCGCAATGTCAGTAAAAGTGAGTATGGGTCGTTTCTTGCAGCGGCTCTGAGTTATCTAATGCTCAGCCAGGGTGACAGCACTTCTTTGGTATTATTTGCCGAAACCATTGTAAAAAAAATTCCGCCGAGGGCCAGACGAACTCACTTGAATGTAATTCTGACAATGCTGCAGCATAATAAACCGGGCGGGCGGACGAATCTGGCGTCCGTCCTGCATACACTTGCCGAGACGACAAATCGCAGGGGACTTGTGATATTAATCTCAGACCTACTCGATGACGAGAGCAGCATTTTCAAGGGCCTCTCTCATTTGAAGTTTCTCCAGCACGATGTAATTATATTCCAGACCCTGGATCATCAGGAGCTGAATCTTGATTATGAAGGACTGATTCAATTTGAGGATATGGAATCCGGCGACAAAATGCGCACATTTCCCCAGTCCGTCAAACAAACATATCGCCAACGTGTTGTCGAGTTCCTGGACGAGATAGAAAAGACGGCAGGCAGAAGCAATATTGATTATTGTTTTATTGATACGTCCGAACCTCTGGACAGGGCACTGATTGCCTATCTGGCCAAGCGAAAGAGGATGAGATGAGTTTCCTGGGGTGGACATTTCTGTTTGGGATTGTGGCAACTGTGGGGCCTGTGCTGGCCCATTTGTTAGCCAAGCCCCGTTTCAGGCGCTTGCCCTTTACGATGCTCCAGTTTCTGCGGAGCAGTCAGACAGAGAGCCACTCCCGAAGACGTTTACGTGATTTGCTGATACTGCTGTTACGTTGTGCAATAATTGTCCTGATCGCCCTGCTGTTTGCCCAGCCTATTCTTTACATCAAACCCGAATCGAAATATACAAGGCACATCTACTACATGGGTTTGGATAATTCCACATCAATGTCATACACCGATGGTTCGAGTAGTTACTTTGAGCAGATGAAGGATTCGGTCGTCGAACACATTGTTTCCGCAGAATCAGATGCTGTTTTCAATATTTGCCCTCTTGTTTCAGGCGACTGGACACAGGGTCTTACCAAACAACAGACCTTGGCAGAGGTTAAAGCTCTGAAAATAATGCCTGGTAGTGCTGATGTGGATGCCTTTCTCTCAGGTCTCAGAAATAGCATAAGAACAGTAAATCCGGATGATGAAGTCTCAGTTCTGTTGGTTAGTGACTTTACTCCTCAAATATTAAAACAATTTCTGAATGTGCAGGAATCAGCCTCGATTGACAATCTCAGGTATAAAACGATTGTATCATCGAAACCGGTCAATAACGCATCAATAGTTCATGCCGAGACTGCGGACGCTACCTTGAATGGATTAACTATAAACGTGACCGTTGCAAATCATGACCGGACCAGTCGGAACCGACAATTGTCGGCAAAGGTAGAAGGAAATAAAATATCAACAACAGACCTGGAGTTGTTACCTAATCAAGTCAGAGTATTTCCCTTGCAGGTAGATTTAAATTTCAACACAGATCAGCAGTTGTTTTTGCCGGTGGAGTTGACTCTGTCATCAGGTGATGGTCTTGAAGTTGATGACAGATTTTATTTGGCCGTTCGCTTGCCGCGACAGAAACACACCAACGTACTTCTTGTGGAGGCCGTCGAGGATGAGATGTTTCTTTTGGATATTGCAATGCAAACGTTATCCGGTAGAAGTTCGGCCAGGTTGATTGGAGTCCGGCGGATCATGATTGATGATCTGAGCTCTTCAAGCCTTGACTGGGCAGATGTGCTCGTCTGTTCACAAATAGCGGAGCGTTTAGGCCGTATGGCTGTAACTCTTTCGAGCTTTGTCGAAGCCGGCGGAAGAGCTGTTTTTTTCATAACCGGCGAACCCGCTTCTGCAGCGGCCAGACAACTGTGGCAACAGGGGATTCTTGCAGCTCTGCCGACAAAATACATACAAGAGCAAACTTATGCAGAGGTAAGCCCCTGTGAAAAACTGTTTTTTGGAGTAGACAATATTGCCGCCAAAGCAATGTCGAACTACAGGATTGACCAGATGCCTTTAGCCGGATATTGGGACTGTGATCGGCATTCAGAGAGCAAATGCCTTTGGCGATATCAGAATGGAGAGGATTTGATCTGTTTAAAGCAACTCGGCAATGGTACAAGCATCCTGATAAATACAAGCGCTGACGGTTCGTTAGGATCTTTGACCAAATCAGGTGTGTCGGTTGCTCTTTGCCAGTACTTATTGGGTGATAATAACCAGATTCGTGACTACAGTTTTACCTGCAATGAGCGAGTGGTATTGCCGGCGGTAGATGTTGATGTCGACTCTGCCCGGCAGAAGCAATTATGGATACAGAACTGCGATGGAGGCAGACGGCGAGCGGTCTTGACGGAATCTTTGATATCGCTGCCCGATCCGGGCGGCGTGGGATGGGTAAAAACTCTAAGTGAGCCCGCAATATACGCAGGAATAAACTTGCCCGGTGACGAGACCGATATGAGTAAGCCGGTTGCCCTTGAAGTGGATAACGCTCTAAACCGAGTATTTTCGATCGGCAAAAGAAGCAACATGGCTTCAGCAGATACTTTCAGTATAAAAGAACAGAGACCATTATGGAAGATACTTGTCTGGGCAATAATAGCGTTGTTACTGATCGAATCTGCCGTTGCAAACCGGCTCAGAAGATAAATCAGGCTTGAATATGGCTGTGAATATTGATAACAAAATGGATATTTTAGTGGCCAGAATCACGAAGGTCAGACGATGGCTGGCGGCCATTGCGCTTCTCAAAGTCGCGGCTGTTTGCATGCTCTTTGCCTGTGGATATATAGGTGCTTATATATGGCTTGACCACCGATTGAACTTCGGCGGCTTAGGCAGGATAATGGCTTTACTTCTGCTTATAGCCGGAGCTGCTGTTATTGTCTATAAGCTGTCGCGTTTGCTGCTGATCCAGATTTCCTATACCAATGCGGCAAATTACATTGAGAATAAAAACAGTTTCAATCAGCAGCTCGTTGCCGCTATGGAATACTATGAAAAGAAGGCTGATTATCCGTATTCGGAAGTGCTTGCCGAACAACTGGTTGCCCGGGTTTGCGATGACAGCGAGACATTTAGGTTCGACTCCACCATCCGGAAGTGGCATGGCTACATCCTGGCGGCAGTCGTCCTTTTTGGCGTGAGTGTTGTAGGTTTCTATATACAGCGGAATCTTGCTTATCTTAGAACATACTTCACTCGATTGACATTGCCCTTCGCTGCTGTTGAGCCGGTGTCGGCAGTAACCCTGGAATCGATCACCGGAGATTTTGTTGCCGAACCCGAATCGATGCTGACATTTGCCGCCGGTATTAAAGGACGCGTTCCGGAGACCGGGAGGTTGGTGTTAGAACCCCAGATTAGTGATGGTAATGAAGTATCGGCACCGGAAGAAATACAGATATCCCCTGTTCTTAAGGAAGGCAGTGATCCAAAGTTCGAGGCTTCGAAATTTTTTGAGGAAATTGGACGATACAGATATCGCTTTGAGGTGGGGCCGGCCGGTTCCGAGTGGCACAATGTAGAGATTCGTGAAGCACCAAAGATAGAGAGCATTACGGCCGAGGTGTCATTATCTGCAAAGCTTTTAAACAACAATACTCTTAAAAACTACACAGAGCAGGTTAGAGACAATAAGCTCGAACTTATAGAGAACAGCACTGTCACTCTGCGCGTTCGAACCACTGATAAACTCAGCGAGGCGGCAATAATGGGATTAGAGGGTCAATCCGGCAGCAAACAATTCGATGGAGCAGATAATTTTACGTATACCTTTACTGCGAACAAAGATGGTTCGGTTGGATTCCTTCTCACCGATGAAAAGGGCTTGGTTAATGAAGATGTGCCTGACCTGGAAATAAAGCTTAAAACCGATGAACCACCGAAGTTCAAACTTGTTTCGCCGGAAAGCGACTATCTTGCGACAAACGTTGCAAGTGTTCCGATAGAGTTTGAAGTCACGGACGATTTCGGACTCAGCTCGATTCAAATGTACCTGGAACTGCCGTATCAGCAACCGACTGAGTTGACTTTTCCGCTTGAGCCGGGCGTTAAAGAAAAAAAGATAACTCATATTCTTGAACTGGAGAAATACAACATGGAAGTAGGTGACAGTATTTTATTCTATGCGCTGGCAACTGATGTTACCACCGGCATAATCCCCGAACACAACAGTTCGAGCAGCGATACATATTTTATTGAGATTCGACCTTATCAGCAGTACTGGCACCTGATGCCGGGAGGCGGTGAAGGTAAAGGACCGGGCGGGATTCCTGAAAGCCTGATGACCGTGCTGGAATATACCCGTGCAATTGTGAAAAAAACATGGACGATTGCGAGCCAACAGAATCTGACTGCAGAGGACCGTTCGAAACTCGATTCTATCGCCGATGACGTGACATATTGTTCGGAACTTCTCAAAACGATTCGTGACGATCCGGAGCTTGAATTCACTGATGCCCACAAGGCTGTGCTAAATCAGGTATTGAGTCAGTATGAACAAGCGGTCGGCTGTTTGGGCCGGTATGATGCTCCATCCGCCTTGGTGCCGGAGAAAAACGCTTACCGGATTCTGCGAAAATTCATCATCGAGTTGGAGTTGCAGTACAGTCCGCCGTCGGGTGGCCAAAGTCCGCCACAGGAAAAACCTGACAGTGTGAAATTGCAGGAATCGCCCGAGTTTACCGGCTTTGAGAAGGAACGCATTGATGCTGAAATGATGAAACTGCAGCGTAATATCAAGCAATTGAAGCGGGAACAGAAACAGTTGAAGACTGATTTTGAGAATTTTTTAGAGCAGCAGAAACAGGCGAGCAAACAAGCCCAAACCGAGCCGGATAAAAAGTCACCCGATCAAGAGAGCCCTAAGCAAAAACAACAAAAAGGCTCTGAAGGCACGCAGAGCGAAATCGGCAAAGAGCAGAAAAGTCAAAGCAGTACAGACGGACAGAGTAGCGGCGATAGTTCTGCCGAGAGTCAGGAAGCCAGGAAAAGCCAAAGCAGTTCGGGCAAAGGTAGTAGCGGCGATAAGGAAAGTATTGCCAGTAAAGATCAAAGCGGTTCGGATGGTGATAGAAGCAGCGACGAGAAAGGCGATGCTCAAAAAAGCCAAAGTGGTTCCGGCGAACAGAGCGGTAGTGAAAGTTCTGCTGAGGGTCAACAAGCCCGGAAGAGCCAGGCGGATTCAACTTCTCAAAGCGGCCGCTCCGTCGGTAGCAGTGGAGATAGCAAGGCGGACGGCCGGCTCCGGGGCAAGGAAGCTTCAGATGGTCGGAATGCAGTGACAAGTGACGATACGAAAGCTGTTGAGACAGCACGAGACGCTGACCGGAGCATGCGTGACTCCTCAAATGTGGAAGCCAGGCTTAGAATGCTCCAGGCAAAGCAAAGGTCGCTTCAGGAGAAAGTCTCACAATTAAAGCAGGAATTAAAGAATCTGCCGCAAAGTCCGGATATGCCGACAGCCAGGGCTTCTGACCAGGCCCAAAAACATCTCAACGAAGCTATTGAGAAGATGGAGCAGTTTCAGGACAAGCTGGATGAGGCACGTTATGATACCCAGTCGGATAATAAAGCTACCGAGGCAATCGAATTGATGGACTCTGCAGAGCGTGACCTGGGCTCGGCCGAAAATGCGCTTGAGCCTGGCATGACGATGAGCGAAGAGCAACAACTGGCAAAGAAGGCTCAGGAGATGGCCGAACAATTAGCTGAAGATGCCGCCGCTCTGGATGAATCTCTAACGTCAGTCGAACGCGAAGAAATGCTGGCTCGATTAAAGGCTGCCGAACGACTGCTTGAAAGTATGGCGGGTGCACGTTGGGCGACGATGAAAAAAAGTGGAGGACAATCGGGAGGTGGACGCGTTTTAACTAAAGATGCTTCCAGAGCCGCAGATACGGCACGAGAGATTTCTCGACAGTTCTGGTCTATCGCCCTGGAGGCAAAAAAGCGTGAGGAACAGCTAATTAAGGAAGAATCATCAGATGTGAGATTCTATGAGCTTGAGAACGAATTCTTCGAGAACGCAGCCAAATACAGCCAGAGGTCCAACCAAAAATGATATTTGCCGATTATCCGGGACATTTTATTGTTGCAGTTCTCCTGGCAGTTTCTGCCGGGCTGGTAGTCCTTGTGTTTCACTGCCGAGAAATGCAAAAAGAAAAGATCAGATCGTACAGGTCGCTGCTAATGGGGCTAAGGTATATCCCGATTGTAATATTAATTGCAATACTATGTAATCCGTCGCAGTCTGTGTTGGTTGATGAGGTTGCCGGAAATTCGGTTTTGGCATTATTTGACACCAGCCAGAGTATGTCCGTCATCGAGGATGCGGGGACAACGAGATTAGACAAAGCATTGGAAGTTTTTGATGAGACATTTCATCCTTCGAACGCCAATGGGCCTGAATTTATAATTCTCGGTTTCGATAGTCAGGTTTATCACTGTGGCTCGACGCATTTATTAAGGCGATGGGGAACTCGGACAGATTTGCAAAGTGTTCTTGCAGCGCTCGGAAAATATGACATTGCAGAGATGGGCGATCGCGATGGCCGGAAACCGACCGAAGGTAGTGGAGACGTAGCGAAATATGATAAATATCAACAGTTCCAGGTATCCAAATTCAAAGGGGCTGTTATCTTTACTGACGGCCAGGCGGAAGACCAAAATGTCACTACGTATTTGCCTCTTATCAGGGATGATTTTCCGATTGTGATTGTTGGAATCGGATCGAAAAAGCATAATGCTGATGTGGGGATAAAATCAGTAAATGCACCGGCAAGGGCTGCAGCCGGCTCGGTTTATAAGGTGGAGGTTGTTGCCGCTGCTACTAATCCGGGCAGTGAACCGGTAATTATAGAACTGCTTAAAGGCGACAAGCTAATCGATTCTAAGCAAGTTGAGGCTGAGCTTTTTTCGCAGCAGGGCCTAAGCGGCAAAAATGATGTTAAAGTTGAGTTCACGGTCGGAGCAGACAGTCTGGGCAGCCACAGTCTTTTAGCTCGTGCTCGTGCGGTTAAATATGAGGTCAATCCGGCAAATAATGCTCGCGGTGCCATCGTTGAAGTTGTAGAGCACAACGAGCTCAGGGTTTTATTCTATACACAAGCGGCTAATTTCAATGTTGGAAAGCTCCGTCAGGTCTTAGTACGGGATCGCCGGATAAAACTGGATTTTAGCCTGGATGCAATTAAAACAGTCGGGCTATCTTCGGAAGCTTCGAAAAACCTGGGCTATGTAAAGCTGCCGGAAAGTCGCGAAGAATTTTACAAATATGATATTATAATTCTTGGACATTGCCAGTTGGACAATTTGACGAACGAACAGATTGACGGTCTGTACAGTTTCGTTGTTCAAAGAGGCGGCGGCCTTGTTTTGCTGCCGGGAAGAGGAAATTTCGGCCCTGCAGCCTGGAAGAATCCCAGGGCTCAGTTACTTTTCCCTGTAATCTTCGACCATGATGATCCGAAGATCTGGCCACCTAATCCCTGCCTGATAGAATTCACAACAGAGGCAATGAATAGAAAAATAATTGGCCCTGATGATATGCAGGATGATGATGTTGAGATTTCTGCATTTTACCGTACAGCGAGAGTCAAGCCTGCGGCAAGCATATTAGCCACTTCCGGAGGGATTCCCATAATTACCCTTCATCGCGTGGGACGTGGGAGAGTGTGCCTGCTCAATATTTCGCGGCTTTTCATGTTGTATCGCGAAGATGAGCAAGGCGGCCTGTTGTATAAGCTCATCTCGGGATTAACATCTTATATCGGTAAAACATCGGGGACTGGTGCAGGTGTGGAGCTGTTTGTAGAGCGTTCCGATACTCAGGATGAAAAGATAAAGTTCAGTGCATACGTGTGTGACAGTTCATTTTCTCCTGTTGAAAAGGCAAATGTGCTGCTCAATATTAAAGACCAGGTCTTAATGATGGCCCCGACAGGTCGAGGGTATTATGTTGTAGAAAGTGATAGTGTTGAGACAGATACAATCATTGCAACCGCCCAGGCTGAAATCGGCGGTGTGTTTCTCGGGGAAAAAACAATTGCTGTGAATTTGCCGCCTCGTCGAAATGAGATGGCTGATACTCAACTAAATGAAAAATTTATGCAAATTCTTGCAGAACGCATCAGAGGGACATATATACACGCAGATGACATCGACCGGGACATTGTAAAAACGTTCGACGCTCAAACACGTCTTGGTACAGCCAGACGCATGGCGAGTGTTTGGCCAACGTGGCCACTGTTTGCAGTGTTGTGCATAATACTGAGTGTGGAATGGTTTCTAAGAAGAGCGAAAGGTCTCGTGTGAGAGGCAGGTTTTGAGTTATGAAAAAAATCGGTGCTGCAGTTCTTATAACTTTGATATTAAGTATTACAACTATTGCGGAAACGATCGCTGATAAAAACCGGAAGCAGGTTGGTAAAAATACTTATGCACTGGTCGTCGGCGGAATTAATAAAGATCCAAAGGATCGGTTAGCCAAATTCAAGGTTGTGTCGGACCTACAGAGATTACTGCTTGATAATCCTGAGATCAGTCCCAAAACTCTCACCGTTCTAATTGGCGATAATTTATCTACAAGTAGTGTCTTCGGAACATCAACTGCAAAGAATATTCAGAAGAAGATAGAAATCGTTAAAACTGTAATCAAGCCGGAAGACAGATTTATATTTTACTACGTTGGGCAGGCCAATATTATCAGCGAAAAGCTGCGTTTCAATCTGCCGGGCACGGATATAACGCATGAGCAATTGGCCCGGTGGATAAAAGGGATCAGAGCCTCTTCCATATTGATTGTGCTGGATTGTCCGGGTTCGGGCCTTGCTGCAAAAGCTATGTCGGGTCCCGGCCGAGTTGTAATATGTAGTTGTACGGCGGAGCAGCGTTATAGTACACGGTTCAGCGAGCATTTTGTTCCGGCTTTTACTGACAGCGAAACCGACATGAACAGTGATGGAAGGATTTCTGTATTGGAAGCTTTTACTGCCGCTTCCAGGCAAATAGATGACTGGTATCGTCAGAAAAAACTACTCACAACGGAGATTCCTGTATTGGAAGACGACGGGGACGGCCAGCCATGTAAACAACCCTGGCGATACAAACTCGATGGAACTGATGGATTGGCAGCTTCAGAGTTTTTTCTTATAAGGCAAAAATGATGACCGATATACACAAAGAGCAAATGAACCGGCGCACTTTTCTTAAGGCGGCATCCAAAGCTGTTGGGACTTTAGCATTTGTCTCTGGAAGCCTGTGTGCCGTTGCCGGGCAAAATGAGCCGGAACAAGAGATTGATGACCTTGAGTTGTATGATTTTGTGATGCCGCGGGTAAAATTTATGCCTTATAAGCGTCAGGGCCAACAGATACTGAGTGATGATAGGTGGAACAATAGGCCGGGTGGCGATGCGAATTTGTTGAATCGCCTCAGTACGGTTATTCGTTGTAGGACAAAACCCATACTTGGAGCGAATAATTGGCAGCCGCAATGGGCACGGGAAGGTCAGCTTAATGCCGTAGTCACATTTGATGACCTTGATCAAATTAAGAAATATCCCTTCCTTTTTATGACAGGAGAGAACTACTTCCGGTTCAACGATAACCAGACATACAACCTAAAAGAGTATATCATGCGAGGCGGTTTTTTGTTGATGGATGATTGCGTAGTCGGCAATGGAGGTGACTTTTTCTATCAGAGTGCATACAGATTACTTGAAAATACATTCGGCAAGAATTCCGTAAAACGGATTCCACATGAGCATGAGATATTCCATAACGTCTATGACCTCGGTGATTCCGGTTTGCCGTCTGTAGATTACATACGCCGCCGACGTCCGGGTGGTTTACCTTATATGCACGGCCAGAATCACGGTGCTCGGGGAGTCTTTATCGGAGAGCGCCTTGCAGTTTTTCTCAGTTCGACCGATATACATTGTGGCTGGTGTGACAGCCTGGGGATCGAATGGGGCAGAGCCAACTATGAGAAAGCCATTGAAATGGGTATAAATGTCATTATGTATGCAATGTCACACTGAGGGTAGATGCGAAAGTCAAAGTTTTTTCTGTTCATTTCTTGGACGATGCTTCCATCTTCGGTGCAACCACCAGTATTGGCTCGGGTCCTCCCGCACGCATGCCTCGATTGCTTTAGTGTATTCTGCAGTGATCCACTCCAATGGTTTGTCCTTATGTGCCCACTCTTCGGGGAAGATAATACGGTTCACTCCAATTTCGAAGTAAAAACGATTATCAATCCTCCTGCTGTATCCAATAACTATTGGTATATTAGATGTTATAGCAATCAAGCCTATACTCTTATAGGTACTGGCCTTTCTGCCGAAGAAATCAACAAATATTCCCTTTCTGCCGGCATCCTGATCGGCGATAAAGCACAGAGTGGCACCACTGGAGACAATTTGTTCCATGAGTTTGGCTGCGCCTTTTTTATCGAGTATTGTCTGGCCGATCCGCTCGCGGACTCCATAAAGATATCTACTAATGAACTTGTTATCCAGAGGTCTGGCAATACTGTAAATGTTAAAACCAAACATGCCCAGAATGTAACCGATTATTTCAAAGTTGCCGTAATGAGCAGTGACCATTAACAGACCCCGGCCTTCCTGCATGAGCCATTTGGTTCTTTCGGTATTTTTGTACCGGCTGTAATCTCGCCAATTGTACTTTTTTATAAGCCTTGGTGTAAACAATACATCGATTGTCAGCATCACAATACGTTCGAAGCTTCGTTGGCCTGTTTGCTGTATCCATTGTTCGCTTTTTTCAGGGAAGCTTGCTCTAAGATTATCCAGGGCCCGTGTTCGCCCGCGATGATAATGCTTCCATAATAATCGCCCAAGAAAACATGCTGTATTCAAATTGGTTTCGATATCGAATAGGGACAGAAAAACGATAAGAATTCGCAAAGCAAGGTAGCAAAGCCAGTCTTTAAGTGGGTTATTTTTCTTCTTTTTTTTCTTTTTAGGAACTAAATCAGGCATAAGCCGTGATTGTAGAGGTAAAATTGGCTATGTCAAGTTAAAGTATGCCTTCCAAGAAAGCGGGAGTTTTTCATACTAACTATGCTTCCCATGACTATGTTATCAGCAAATTATTGAAAAGTTACTGGGTAAAATTCACTAAATGTTGCGACGCTGGAGGATTTTTCTATAAAAATGGGCCCGATATTATGAAAAGTCACTTTTTATATAAATAATACACATTTTATCAGCCTTGGGCTTGGATATTAGTACATTTTTCTTGATGAGAAGGTGGTTGATTTGATATAAATGAAGTAGTAAGGCTGTGGATTTCGGTTTTCTATGGTGTTCAATTTCTTTAATCTTTCAGGGAAATGAGCTTAGCAGGAAGGTAATGAACAAGATCAAGAATTCCACGATTAAGCTCTGTGCTCTAAAAAATGTTTTCAAATTTCACCAATAGCTTATATTGAGCCTTTAGTGAAAGGAGGCGGCGTCAAGCAGTAATAAATTATCCTGGACTAATACCCTTAACAATGTATTGAGCCTAAAAGTTATTATTGGTCGTTTTGTATTTCTATTTTTTGAAGGAGAATAATAATGTTTAAAAAATCAATTCTAACTGTCTTACTAATTGTCATAGGTTTATGTCTGGTTGGCAGCGCATATGGTGCATCCATGACCATTGT
>CAZFOQ010000105.1:0-14281 GCA_964520535.1 uncultured Pirellulales bacterium
AGCTGCTTGGAGAAAAGGAAGTTTCAATTAGCGAACAACGCAAACTGGAAGATTATCTTTTCCGCTATATAACTCAGGAAGCAGGGCGATTAGACCTAATAGTGCATATCCATACAGGTATCGGTGCTGATCCATACTTTAACATAAGTGGTTCGAATCCAATGCTCTTGGAGTCTGTCTTTAATGATCCTGACCAACGAAATACCAAATTTGTATTGATTCATGGCGGTTGGCCATTTGAAAAAGAAGCAGGTGCAATGTTAGTCAAGCCAAATGTTTATGCCGATTTCTCTGCACAGACCTTTCTTCGTTCCACGCATGCATTGAGTAAAAAGATTCGTGCCTGGCTGGAATGGTATCCCGAGAAAGTGTTATTCGGAACTGATGCTTATCCAGAATCACCATTAATAGATTGGGAAGAACGTGCATGGCTTTCTACAAAAACTGCACGTAATGCCCTCGCTATAGCTCTAACAGAGATGTTGAACGACGGGCAGATTTCGCGTAACCGTGCCTTTGAACTGGCCGAGATGGTGCTTCGTACAAATGCCATAAGACTTTATCATTTTAAATCTACTATACATCAGGCCGCGGATGCTGGAGACTTGGCAAAAGTAAAGGCTTTTATCCAAGAAGGTATTGATGTCAATACGAAGGTGAATGGGTTTACACCTCTGCACTGCGCCGCTCGTTACGGACACAAGGAAGTAGCCCAACTACTCATCGCTAAAGGTGCTGATGTCAATGCAAAGGACACGCGGGGCCGGACACCTATTGATCTGGCGATTAACCAAGGCCGAAAAGAGATAGTTAAGCTGCTCCTGTCCAAGGGTTGCGATGTTTCGCTGCATACCGCCGCATATCTTGGAGATTTGCAGAGAGTGGAGAAGTTCATTGACGGCGGTGCGAATGTGGACGCTAACGACCAGAAGGGCCAAACAGCGCTGCATTATGCCGCTAAGGCAGGACAGATAGCAGTAGCTAAGCTTTTGATCGCTAATGGTGCGGATGTCAACGCCGGAGAATCGACACCCTTACAAGAAGCGGCTTATCACAGCAAGGAAATGGTTGAGCTGCTTCTTGCTAAAGGGGCTGACATCAACACAGGCAAATGGCCGGCTCTTCATAGTGCGCTTGATGCCGGGCGTTTTGACATAGTGGAATTGCTCTTGGCTAAAGGTGCAGATGCCAATATCAGGGATGACGAAGGCCGCACGCCACTTCATATCGCAGCCTGGTACGCGGCTCGGAACAATCCAAAGGTAGTCGAACTCCTGCTATCCAAAGGGGCGGACATTAACGCAAAGGACAATAATGGCAAGACTGCCTTATCGTACGCTATATGGGCAAGGCACCCCGAAATCGCCGAACTGCTCCGCAAGCACGGAGCAAAGGAATAACAAAATGTTACCGGCGGACTCGGGGTACGAGGGACAAGCGACGAATCTCTTCTACTATTTCCTATATGGCACTACTTCTTGCCGGTTGCCAGTTTCTTGCGAATTACCTGTTATTCTAGATAATAACAATCGTTAATAATATCTTATATCTGAACATATTATGGCCTCCTAAATAATGCCGGATATCTCATTGCAGCAAGCCGGCTGATTATACTAAGTTATTGACACTGAAATACTCGATAAGAATGCGGCATGATCTTTATATTAAACCTGGTACCGACGCGGCCTCGTCCTCGCCGACCCATCATCCGTCGACCACCAGTGGATGCGCCACTACTACCGGCAGTGAGCACCTCATCAGTGAGTAAGTCACGAAGCCCTTTGACTTGTCTGGTGACCACAATGCTAACATCTACGGCCTCCGATAAAAAGGATTCAACAATAAATGTCCCGTTGTCGTAGACAAATATACTTACATGGGCCGGTCCCTCGACCCGGACGTAGATGTCTCTGTTCAGCAATTCTTTATATCGCGTTAATAACACATCCGGCAAATTGTACAAATCGCCGAAGTTCTCCGGGATTGTCATAACATAGAGGGTGCCGTTTGCATAACCGGCTGAGTGAAGGATAGGGTAGCCGATACCGCTGACAGAACAGGTTATCTCCTCCCAGGAATCGTTAGTCAGGTACATGATCTGCGGAATCAAAATATCCGATTTCGCCTTATGACTACCTCCCCTGCCGATTACGAAATCCCTGACTACAGCCTTCCTGTCAGTATATTCGAGTTCGACAATATCTTCGATCCCTTTGCCTTGAAGCGCCTTTAGCAATCCGGAAGTGATAACCACGTCTTTGCCGTTTATAAGCTGGCCCTTCATTTTTTTAACGATTTGTTCGTCAAACTTCGCTGATTCGGACAAAAAGATAATATTCGCATCGGTTGGAAGCTCCGGCACAAGGTCCATCGCTATGCCACACATGCCAAGATAGTTATGCAGAAAATCCTCTCCAGTTGAATGACAGGGCTTATAGCTCTTGAGACCAATGGGATTACCCAGCTTGCCCAGGAATTTATCCACCTTTTCGAAAGTATGACCGGCAGCGCGGGCAATCGTAGTCGGCTGCACAATTGTCCCGTTTTCCGATTTGAAAGGCTTGATCATCTCATCAAATTCGAAGCTGGTTTGTTGGTCATGCCAGGCCTGACGGTTTGATTCACTAATTCCCCGCTGCATCCGTCTGAAGTCGAAGAGCGTGATTTCCGGTGCTTTGGCGAACAGGGTCAACCATAACTGTTCTGCGTAGCGGTCTATATAAGCCATACCACCAGTATCAACCCAGCCGCCGCCGTTACCACCAGGCTTGATATTTTCGAAATATCGGAATATCAAATAGCCCAGGTATTGCTGAAGGTGCTGGTTGCTGCGAACAGGGTCTCTGGTTTCGGTGCCCGTATAGAGCCCGTCGAAAATCTGAGGCTCGGTCTCCAAATTGAAACCGAGGCCCTGGAAGTGTTCATACCAGTTTGGATATTTTATGACCATTTTCACTTTCGGGTTGACAGCTTTGGCTGGCTTGACGATCAATTCTCGCGCAGCTTCGTCCAGCAAATCCAGCCGATATCGGGTCCAGCTCTTGTTGCCTTTGGCTTTGATACATAATTCGCACTTGCAGTTAGTGAAGAAGAAATCATCAAGAATCACTTCATCAAAATGCCTGGCGGTGTACTCGACGATTTCCCTGACTTTTTGCCGGTGTTCAGGATTACTGTAGCAGAAAGACTCAAAGCGGTTTCTTTCGCTTACAGTCAAAGCGATACCTCCGGCGGTTCTTACCTGCCTGCTTTCAAAAAAATTCTTAGCCGTTTTGAGCGTCTGGTCATCGACAATATTACCCGCATCGCGATAGGTCTCAAGATATATCTTATCGACGTGTACCTGTCTGGTTAGTTCGTTCCAGCGCGGTTCGAGCCAGCTTAGGTCGCCCATCTGTCGCGTTTCATAGGCCCGTGAATAAACAGCCACGTAAAAATTGTCATAAGCCTCTGCGGATAAACAAAAAGACAGGATGATTGATCCAGATATTACTAAGAAGAATTTTTTGATATGTTTCTGCATCATGCAACTCTTTTATCCAAAGAATACTGTGTATTCCGTCTGCGATAATAAACCATAAATTTTTACTTTGGAAATAAAAAATCCCGCGAGTATATTCCAATAACAGCGCTTTGTTTTAAGAGATAAATCCCGCGCAGAGATTCTACATAGAGAATGTTTATTGGTTGTATCTTGTGTAATCAGAATTGTCTTAGGAATCGCAGGTCGTTTTCGAAGAACAGGCGGATATCGGTAATGCCGTACTTACGCATAGCGAGCCGTTCTATTCCGAATCCGAACGCCCAGCCGGTATATTTCTCGCTATCAATTCCGACTGCGTCAAAAACATTCGGGTCAACCATACCGCAGCCGCCCATTTCCACCCAGCTTTCTTTGCCGCTTTTGTCCTTGAGAAGCAAATCAACTTCGGCGCTTGGCTCGGTGAACGGGAAGAAGCTTGGTCGAAACCGCCATTTCGTCTCAGGACCAAAGAAAGTGTGAATAAACTGCTCGATAGTGGTCTTCATATCCACCATACTAACACCTTCATCGACAACCAAAGCCTCAAGCTGATAGAACATATACATATGTGTTGCATCGACGGTGTCCGGGCGATAAACTCGACCCGGGGCGACAATTCGAATAGGCGGTTGAGTACGTTCCATCACACGAATCTGAATTGTCGAGGTCTGGCTGCGTAACAAAGTCTGATCATCGATATAGAAGTTGTCCGCAGGGTCCCTTGCAGGATGTTCGGGGCCGATATTCAATGCAATAAAATTATGCCATTCATCTTCCACCTCAGGTCCATAGGCAACATCAAAACCCATTCGCCCGAATATTTCCAGCAGTTCGTTCAGGGTTTGTGTAATAACGTGCCTCTTGCCGAGATTAACGGGTATCCCCGGCAGGGTAACATCAATTAACTCTTTTCGTTCTCCCTCCTGCGATTTTAACAGAGTGTTTTTGAGCTGTTCAAATGATTGAGTGACTTCGTTTTTTATCCTGTTTGCAAGTTGTCCGGCTTCGGGTTTAAGTTCGCGCGGGAGGTTCCCTATCTCACTTAGCATTTGGATAATCTGCCCTTTCCGAGCCAGGTATTTGATCCGGAACTGCTCAAGAGCTGTCAGGTCAGAGACTTTTTTCAACTCAGCGAGAGCATTTTTGCCGGTTTTTTTAAATTGCTCAAGCATTTCCTCTTTAGTCGTGTCTCGCTGTTCGCAGGAACACAGGCAGGTGATTATTGATAATTATTCTACAGCTTTCGCCGCCTCAACGATGGCATCGAAGCCCTGTGGGTCGTCAATAGCAATTTCGCTTAGCATCTTTCTATTCAAGCCGATGTTGGCTTTCTTGCAGCCGTTAATGAACTGGCTGTATCTTATTCCTCTCTGCTGACAAGCTGCACTTAATCGTGTAATCCACATACCCCGGAAATCTCGTTTTCGACGTTTCCGGTCAATTCGAGCATTAACGGCTGCCCTGACGGCAGCTTCCTTGGCCAGGCGATATAGCCGACCTGGAGCGCCACGATGCCCCTTCACCGCTTTAAGGATTCGTTTCTTTGCCTGGTGTCTTGCCGCACCTTTTCTAATCCTTGGCATATCGGTTTTCCTTTAATTACAGAGTCCGATTTTGAATGTTTGGGCCTTCGCACTCGTAATGATAGTCGAATTACTTAAACGCCTTCGGCGCTTGGCATTTTTACCGCTCATAAGATGACCTGCACCGGAGCGTCTGCATTTGACTTTACCGGAAGAGGTTATTTTTACTCTTTTAGTTAAACCCTTGTGGGTTTTCTGCTTCGGCATTTAGATAATCCTCTTAAAAGAACCTACTTAAAATCTTTACGTTCAAAAAAACTGCCTTTTTCTGCTCAATTAAATCACTGAAAAAATATAAACCGGTAATGCTACTCTATTTGTAACCGTTGGTCAATACCGGAAGTGTAAATTCTTTAAAAAAATAGAAAATTGATATACTCGTTGCTTCGAAAGTCTGCTTTTAAAGCAACTTCTCGTCACTAAAGTATGAGGACACCTATTGATACAGGCCGAAGCAGCGTTTCGAGATTTCTGATTGACGTGAAAATCACCTACCGAATAACCAGAACTTTCTGGTTAAAAGTCTCAAATTTTTCGGTGCAACTGCAAGCTAAATCTGCTCTTGTGCACTTTCTTTATTCGATTTTTTATCGGCGGATACAGACTTTTTTGGCACAAGCAATATAGTAAGACGCCTTCCAGCCATCCTGGGCGTTCGCTCGACCTTTGCTAAATCCTCCATCGATTCGGTTATTTGATCAAGTATCGCGTAACCATGATCACGATGCAACATTTGGCGTCCCCGGAAGAACATTGTGAATTGAACTTTGTGCCCTTTCTCGAGAAATTCACGACCGTGTTTGACCTTTATTTCCAGGTCACGTTTGTCGGTTTCAGGTCTGAGCCTGATTTCCTTGAGGATTGCAGTGTGTCGCAAGTTCTTTTTATGAGCATCACGAACCTTGCGCTTTTGCTCATAAAGCCACTTACCATAATCCATTAGCCGACAAACCGGCGGTTCACTCGTGGGTGCAACCTCAACAAGGTCCAGGCTGCTCTCACGTGCCATGGCCAGTGCCTCGTCTCTATCTATGATCCCCACTTGATTATTTGAACCGTCAATCAGTCGAATGACGTTAGCCTGGATTCCTCCATTTATCCTTAAACCTCGTTTACTTATTGTGCGCCACCTTACCTTTCTATAAATTAAAATTCATTACCTGATTAAACTTTTAATATCCTACAATCAACAATTAAATTATAAGCTACGCAATTAAAAAATCCAAATCAATATTTTTATCGGCAATTTTACATTTTGCCATTTCCAAAAAGCCATCAATCTTCACTGTTTTACTCTCTTGACTCTTTCGGATTCTTACATTGACTGTATTGGACTGGGCCTCTTTGGGGCCTACTACAAGCATATAGGGCAGCTTTTTGTTATGGGCCTTGGCAATTTTAGCGCTAATTTTCTCATTTGAAAAATCGCAACTGCAGCGAATCTGTGCATCTTTTAACTTATTTTCAACGATTTGTGCATAATTATTACTTTTTTCGCTAATCGGGAGAATCCTGGCCTGCTCGGGAGAAAGCCAAAGAGGGAAATTCGCACCGTAGTGTTCTATGAGAATACCGATAAAACGTTCAAAAGAACCCAAAACAGCCCGATGAATCATAACGGGAGTTTTCTCGGTATTGTCCTTGTCGGTATAAAACAGGCCGAAACGCTCCGGCATAGAAAAGTCCAGTTGAATTGTGCCCAACTGCCATGATCTTTTAAGGCAGTCTCTAATATGAAAATCGATCTTGGGTCCGTAAAAAGCACCATCACCCTCATTGATACCATATTTTATTCCTTTATGTTCAAGTGCGGCTTTGAGGGCACTTGTGGAGATGTCCCAAATCTCGTCTGAGCCAATGTGTTTTTCAGGCTTCGTTGAAAGCTCGATGTGGACATCTTCAAAACCAAAGGCTCCATATATTTCGAATATGAGATTAATTACACCTACAATCTCTGACTCAATTTGATCTGGTTTGCAATATATATGTGCATCATCCTGTGTGAATTGCCTTACCCTGAAAAGCCCGTGCATAACACCGCTCGCCTCATGTCGATGCACCAAACCAAACTCAGCTATCCGCATCGGAAATTCGCGATACGAATGCTGCCGAGTCTTGTAAACCAGACAACCGCCGGGGCAGTTCATAGGCTTGATAGCATAGTCGGCCTCGTCGAAACTGGTAAAGTACATGTTCTCTTTGTAATTATCCCAATGGCCGCTTTTGTGCCAAAGCTGCTCATTGAGAATAATAGGTGTCTGGATTTCTTGGTAACCATACTTTGAGTTGATGCTCCGTAAAAAATCAACTATTGCATTCCAGATAATCATACCTTTGGCATGGATGAATGCAAAACCGGGCCCCGCTTCGTTGAAGCTGAACAAATCAAGCTGTTTACCTAATACACGGTGGTCACGTTTTTTCGCCTCTTCAATTCTGTGCAGATAATCATCAAGTTCTTTTTTGGTCGCCCACGCCGTACCGTAGACCCGCTGGAGCATTTTTTGTGTTGGGTCACCGTGCCAATAGGCACCGGCGACAGACATAATTTTAAAGCTTCCGACTTTTCCGGTGCTGGGCACGTGTGGTCCCCGGCATAAATCCTCGAAGCCATCTCCATGAGAATAAAAACTGATAATATCACTGTCCGTTCGGTTAATGTTGTCGGTCTTATATTTATCATCAGTCAATTTTGACAGAGCTTCATCCCTTGTTAATTCCCTGCGAACAAATGGTTGGTTGGCTTTGACGATTTCAGCCATTCTCTGCTCAATTCGCTCGAAATCGGCCGGCCTAATTGGCTCGTCAAGGTCAATGTCATAATAAAATCCATCTTCGACTGTTGGACCATAAACCAACCTGGTCTCAGGCCATATACTGCAAATAGCTTCGGCCATGATATGTGCACAGCTATGGCGCAATATTTCAAGGCCATCTTTATCTTCGAGTGTGATTATTTGAACTTGTACGTCCTGATTGTCTGAGCCAAGATCGACCGGTGTGGATAAATCTATCAATTCCCCGTTCAATTTTACCGCTACAGCCGCTTTTGTAAGTCCCGGCCCTATCTGTTGAGCTAATTGCTTTGCTGTTGTATCCGCACTAACTTCAAATGTGCTATCGTCAGGAAGTATTACTTTTACCATATATCTATCCGGTATTACCCTTTTTTTGCGTTTAACTTCCAATTTAGCATAAATCAGACTTAATATAAACCACAGGGCAATTAGTGTCAATGTTATTTATCTATTGATTTATCTGTTGCAATCTCGTACGTTTATGTATATAATAATGAAGTCGTGCTGAGATAAAAACTGATATCGAGGAAGGCGCAATGCACTTGAATTTAGTCCTATTCAGAAAAGACGGCAACTACAAACCTTTCCCTTTGTCCAGCAATGTTACCGTTATTGGCCGACGTCACGATTGTGATTTGCGCATTCCCCTAACATTGGTGTCCCGAAGGCACTGTAAGTTGAGCAAGAACGATAAAGCTGTGAAAATTCGAGACCTCGACTCAAGAAATGGTACTTTCCTGAACGGCAAACGCATAAAAGAAGCTGCTGTTACAGCAGGCGACTATATCGGGATAGGCTCATTGACGTTTCTGCTTCAGGTTAACGGTAAGCCCGAAGAGATTGTCCGGCCTAAGCAAGTTGAACAGAAGCCGACTCCTACAGCAGCATCACAAAAGCCTGCACAAGCGTTAGAGTCCCCAACAGACCTACCATCCGGCAGCTTCCCGGAACTGGATTTGTCAGACTCCTTTATGGCGGAGATTGAAGGGCTTTGAGCTGGTTTCTGTTTTGCGAGTAACCGCAAAATACGCTACCAATTTGCTCGATGTAAGAATGCGGTCAGAGACTCGGCCGGTGTTGAAAATGCATTCTTAGATTTTTTGAGAATCTTTCAGCTTGCTAATACCAACAAAATATAATAATCTAAACGATATGCGGGTGCTTTGATTTCTTATTTGCTAAAAGAGAAATTATATGCAAATATTGGGTATTATACAAGTTCTTTCACTTAATCCACTCTGTCTGTTACCATCAGAGATGATCACTGTCTCACCTGCAATATCGCTGCCTTTTAATCCAATAAAACTCTTTTGTCTCGTAGTATGGATATACCTTTGCCTGTACTTTATTCAACAGGTTCAGTTCAGCCCGCTGGTGCCAAAAAAGTATAAATCAATCGCTTATATTATAACTCTTTTTACAGGGCCATTACTTCTGCTTATCCTGTTGATAGTGGAAACGGCGAAAAAGTCCTCTAAAAACAATTACAGCTTCTTCGAGACAATAAAACAACAGGTACAAAATTTTATTACCAATATTCGGTCTCGAAGTCATGGAATCAGCCGGGACGATTCTACAATAAGGCTGCTTGATTCGTCAGGCAGAAATATCGATGAGATATACGGCCATAGTGACAAGAAGCAACAGGACAGTCATATTCTTGGTTTAACCCAAAAGGTTATCGCCGACGCTCTTGAGCGACGAGCCAGCGATATTCTTATCGATCCGACAGATGAATCTACATACACAATCAGGTTGCGTATTGACGGCGTCCTGCGAACAGTAAGAGAACTCAAAGCTGAAACCTGCAAAGCGGTTGTAAACAGCATCAAGGCTGTATCGAGTATGGACATCTCCGAAAAACGAAGACCTCAGGATGGTGCATTTATTGCAAAAAAGGCCGGGACGACTGCTTCCTTTCGAGTGGCAAGCGCCGGCGTTCTCAACGGCGAAAAGCTGTCGATAAGAATACTGAACCAGGATGCAAGCATTTTTACCCTGGCCGATATGGGACTTACGAAGAGACAATATTCAATTGTCCAATGCGCCATCAACAAACCTTCCGGAATGGTGCTGATGTGCGGTCCTACCGGTAGCGGCAAGACTACAACCATGTATGCGACACTAAATGAGATCGACCAGTTTACTCACAATGTTATCACGGTAGAAGACCCGATTGAGGCGGTCCTGCCAAAGGCCAGTCAGATTGAAATTAATCCAAAAGCTGATATTACGTTTGCAAAGGCTTTACGTAGCGTCTTAAGGCAGGACCCTGATGTGATATGTGTGGGCGAAATACGCGATGAGGAAACCGCAGAAATTGCGCTTCGAGCGGCACAGACTGGCCACCTTGTTCTGGCAACAATACACTGTGACAGCAACGCAACAGCGTTAGTCAGATTGCTGGATTTGGGCATATCGCCTCTTTTGTTGTCGTCCGGATTGAGTATTCTGGTCTCGCAGAGACTGCTTCGCCGGCTGTGCAAACACTGTAAAAAGCCCGCTCAATTAAGTCAGACTCTAATTCAGGAATTTCAGAGATTAGGCATAGACTATACAAATATATTCCAGGCCGCAGGATGTAGGCGATGTGAGGGAACCGGGTATTTTGGAAGGACGGCGATCTGTGACCTCCTGGTGATTACTGATCAAATGAAGGCCGATATTGCCGACAACAAAGCTTTGATTACTGGATTGAGAACCGAAGGAAAGAAAAAGGATAGATCTAACCTTAGGAAAGACGGATTTAGAAAGGTAGCATCCGGAATAACAAGTCTCGAAGAATTAAAAAGAGTGGTAGGGTAAAGTTTATGTTATTTTGGGCAGGCATATTAGTTGGTGGGCTTTTTATCTGGTTGGCCGTCAAGATAGGCTTCTATGAAACATTGGCTATGCTGTTCAATATTGTAATCTCGATATATTTGGCAATTTTTCTAACCCAGGTATTTATAGATATTGTCCCTGCGGCTGATGAAACACCGTATTGTTACGCTCTGGCTCTGGTTGTTATCGCAGTAGGGGCTTTCTTGATTTTGTATGGAATAACCTATGTATTTCTTACCGGCCAGTTTAAGATCTCATTTCCAAAGATATTTGATATTCTCTTCACAGGTTTACTGGGTTTTTTCATCGGCTTCCTTATACTAAGTTTCATAGCCCTTGTAATTACAGTTATGCCTATTTCTCAAAACCGGTTCGTAAATAAAGTAGGTTTCAACAGGCAGTCTCAGCAGGCCAACATATCATATCTTTGCTGGTGGTGTGATTTGGTGAATTCGGTAGTATCTTCGCCGGACAACCGTATAACGAGCCAACAAACTATTAACCAGCTCCTGGACAGTGTTCAATCAAAAGAACATCCGGATAAAACAGATGAAGAAACCAGGCCGGATGAACCTGTTGAGCCCAATGACCTAAGCAAAAGAATCAATGAAGAAAACCAGCCTGCCCCGCCTTAATGTATTAAACCGCATAATACTGTAGCAGTTGAAGATTTTATCATCTTGAGCATATCACAGGACTTCAGAATATAAAAATCAAATATCCGGGCCGGCCATAGCAGCAAGTGTATTTCTATATCAGGAATTATAGGGACAAGTGCCGGTCGAGCAGGTACCACCTGGATATGCTCCGTTGGGACAGGATTCGCAACTCTGGTTCGCTGACTTGCTCGGGCCAACGGCGAAACCCGAAAGCAGCTTTTGTAAGTTATGACTGTTGCATTTCTGACAAGTATGCTTTTTAGCGGCTCTGGTTTTCTCCAGAAACTCCATTATATGTCCGCAATCGCTGCATTTATATTCAAATATCGGCACTGTTCAATTTCCTTGAAAAAACTGATTTATCGTTCGTATTTTAGCAATCCAACTGAATCGGTGCAATAGCTATAGTTGTTTATACACGCTTTAGCCGGCAGTGATGAAGCAGAGTATGTAACATCCTGTTTTGTAGGTAGCATAATGATTAATAAAGTTGGTCCCTGCTTTCGCAGGGATTTGTGCAGCGCCCTAACTTTTCGCCTGGTTGAGGATGAGGTCCTTCGCTTTCTGGCTGGGCAAATTCAGCGCTCCATAAGCGGCAGCGGCAGCACTGCGCAGGTCGGGATTAGTCTCACCAGAGCTTATCAGGGCATAAATACTATCAATCAGCGTCTCAGGCAACATATTGGCGTTTAACTTTGCCGAAGTCGCGAGCGAGCGAAAGGCTGATATTCGCACATCGTTGGTATTGTCAGCATCAAGGGCCATTTCAGCTATCGCCCGCTGTGCACCGGGGCTCGCGAGATGTGCTAAAGTCTGACCGGACAAGACCTGGATTTGGGAACGATCATCTTTTACGGCATTTACAAGAGCATCCTGAGCCAGAGACAAATCAATGACAGGATTTCTTGTTCGAGCCAGCTCAAGCATGACTGTAGCTGCGCGAAGTGCGTAGCTGTTCGCTATTTCTTCATTCCAGGCTTCTGCCTCTTCGGCACCGGATTGCGGGCTTTGCCTGAGTGCTTCAGCCAGATTCGCAACGACCAGTTTGCTTTCCACAAAAGGTTCCTTGGGGCCCGCTGCGGCAATCGCTATTGCGGCACTATATCTTACCATCCTGTTATCGAAGGAAAGTGCCTGAATAAGCGGTTGGTCCTGACCGATGCGATACAGCAATGATTTCTCGCCGGCTGTCGTGCCCAGCGCTTCAATAACACCCAGTGCAACATAAGCATTCCTGTCATTGACCGCCCGTGCAAGTGCCTGGTGCAGATATTCAACACCGGCAGTGGTAGCATAAACAAGTGCATCGGCATGGCCGGCACCGAAATATTCGGGCATTTGACCAACACCGGTGGACTCGGCTTTGAAGTATGCGGCAAGCCAAAGGCCAATCGCCGGACCGTATTTCGCATCGGCCTTGAGCGCCCATTCGCAGGTTCGCATTGCCATAAGCTCATAAAAATAATCTTTAGCAACCGCTTCCCGAACAAGTTGTCGGCGCTGCGAATTCCAGAACCAAATGTTCCCCGTAGGTGCATCCTCAGCAGGACTCAACGATTGTGCATGGTAATAATAGCTTTCCGCAAGCTGATAGAATAACTGGGCGGCAGGAACTCTCAAAGCAGCCGGGTCGATTTGTGTAATGCTTTTACCGGCTAATTCACGCAGTTCTGTTGAATTGTCATTTTCAAGGATGTATTTGAGATAAGCAAGTGATTGTGGATATTTAATCTCACCAAGGGCCTCTATCATCCGTGCCTTCAGCTTCAGATTATTTGTCTGTAAAGCGGCTGCAAGTGGTCTTATAGCATCTCTTCCAATTTGCGGAAGCGCCCGTACGATATTTGTAAATTCTTCCTCGCGTGAAGGATCGGCCATTGCATCGAGCATAAATGGAACTGCATATTCACCTGCATCTCGTAGCCGTTGAATTGCTATAAGCCAGCCGCGTTCGGTGCTGCTGAGCCTTTTTATCTCCTCAACGATAATCGCCGGATCGGAACGACGAATGAATCTGCCCTGATCAATAATATCGAGGATTTTACTACTCAACTCAGCCAGTTCGGCGTCAGGTGCTATTTCCTTGACTTTCAATAAATACTCATAGCCTTGAGGATTTTCTTTGCTTATCTCAAGCAAATCCACAGGATTGGGATTACTTTGCAGAACTGCCTGTGCGTAACCCTTGGCTAAATCGTATCTGCCAATCGTTGTATAATGTAGAAAGTCATTCCAGTTCTCCTTAAGAGTCTGGGAATAACTGGTGGTCACTATGCAAAGTCCTGCTGCCAGTATTAATGCGGCAATTTTCTTGTTAAACATCTAAGATTCTCCAAAAGTGCGTTTGTTTTAATATAAAACCAGATCTGGCTCACCATATAAGCTATCTTAGGCGGCCCTTACCTCCAAAAATACCCCTATTGGAGCGTTTTTCTGATTACTAACTGCAGGTAATAGCCGCAGTTCGTAATAATTATTCGTCCGTAGAACCATATACTATTAATAAATACCTCTTATGTCAATAAAAAATAACCTCATCTAACCATATTAGCCTCTGGCCCGACATTTCAATATTGCATTTCGTGCCGACATCGGTTATAATATCGGACAAACCTTGTTTTACTACGAGCAGCGCAGCGGTAAACCTGTCCTGAGCGCAGTCGAATGGATAGACAATTTCAAAGACGTGATTCCTCTGTTCGCCTTTATTTTTTTCCCTTTGCTGCTTTTTGACAGATAGATAATAGAATGTCTACGTAATCATCAGGACTATTCATACGCAGCGGAACTACATTACGTTCCAATAGTTCTTCTTCTGTATCTTTTTCGTCTTTAGGACCAACTAGTGCCGTTTCCATTAAATAAGTTTAACTTTTTTTCTTATGTCATTCCGGA
>CAZFOQ010000106.1:0-14241 GCA_964520535.1 uncultured Pirellulales bacterium
GCAAAATACACGGCTCCTGCAACGTACGCTCTTTGGGGCCGCCGGCCGCAAAAGTGCCTTCGGACAGTGGACATGCAGCAATATCCACACAGACTGCGCCTATAACCCGAAAGGGAAAAAACTGGTTATCATGAACAGCAGCGAAAAGGCACAAAAAACAAAAGTCCTCGATGCGAAAGGAAACGCCATTGATGTCAGCCTGGAGCCATCCGGCATAAAAATCATCGAGGTATAACATCGAATCCCAACACGGACGAATTTAGTAAAGGAAACCATCTTATGAGAAAACTTCTGTTGTTGTTAGTTGTTCTGATGACTGTTTCATCATCAGCACAGACACCGAGGCCAACCGTCTCGGTCCCCGACTGGGTGACACTGGAAGCAAATATTCCTTACGACACGCATCCAGCCACCGTCCTGGATATCATGTATCCCAAAACGCAGACCGAGCGGCAACGTCCGGGCGTCGTTGTGTTTCACGGCGGCGGCTGGATTCGCAGCTCCAAGGAAACAACCATGAATGCCCTGTGCCTGCCGTATCTGGAGAAAGGTTTCGTCATATGTAATGTCGAGTACCGGGTCGCCTCAATGGCCCCTGCTCCGGCGGCCGTCACCGACGCGCTCAATGCGACCAAGTGGTTCTTCGACCATGCGGACCGGTACAACGTCGATCCGAACAGGATTGTGGTGACGGGCGCTTCAGCCGGCGGGCATCTGGCCTTGATGGCGGGAATGACGCCGGTATCCGCCAAATTAGGCCCGACCATAAAAATTGCCGCAATTGTCAACGGCTACGGCATCACAGACGTCGCCGACCTGCTTCAAGGCCCGCACAGACAATCATGGGCCGTTGAGTGGGTGCCGGAACAATCCGAACGTATGGAACTGGCTAAACGCGTCTCTCCGATGACGTATATCCGCAAAGATTTGCCGCCGATCCTCACCGTCCAGGGTGAGAACGACACCACCGTCCCCCTCGAGCACGGAATCAAACTCACCAAAGCCCTGCAAGAGGCCAAAGTGGATGCTCAAATCATTATTGTGCCGAACACCGGGCATGGATTCTCAGCGGAACAGTGGCCGAAGGTCAACGCGCAGATTTTCGCGTTCCTGACAAAACGGGGCATCCTCGAAAAAAATATCGAGTAGCTGGAATATAATCTTAAATCTGAGAATCGATTGGGTACAAATCCTCGATCGCTATTCCATAATAACTGTGACATTATGGGTTTTGCCGTCTCCGAAGACCGGCAGGATGTTGCCTTTGAGCTTTTTGCCGTCCACGAGGATGTCTTTAGTACCCTTAGAGATATGATTCGGATTTTGTACGGTTATTTGATAGACCGCATCCCGGAATTTTCTTTCCACCGAAAAAGCATCCCAATCCTTTGGAATGCAAGGATTGATCAATAGTCCATCATATTCCGGCCTGATACCCAGAATATATTGGGTGACGGCATAAAAATTCCAGGCGGCCGTGCCGGTCAGCCACGAGTTTTTCGCTTCGCCCGGCTTAAATGCATCCTTTCCGGCAATCATCTGTGAATAGACATAAGGTTCCGTCTTGTGCAAATCACTGATATCCTCGAGATAAGACGGGGCGATTTTTTGATAATACTCAAACGCCCTGTCACCATTGCCAAGAATCGTCTCTGCGATCATAATCCAGGGATTATTATGACAAAAGACACCGGCATTTTCTTTATACCCCGCCGGGTATGTGGATATTTCGCCGAGGTTGATATGATACTTTGTAAACGCCGGATGGTGTAAGACAATGCCGTATTGACAATCGAGATATTTTTTCACAGAATCCAGGGCTGATTGAGCTTTGCCGTCCTCGATACCCAGGCCCGCCATGACACAAAATCCCTGAGGCTCAATAAAAATCCGGCCTTCGGCATTTTCACTGCTGCCGACCTTCTTTCCAAAATAATCATAAGCCCGGAGAAACCAATCACCATCCCAACCATATTGATTGATGCTCTCTTTCATGTTGTTCACATGGGACAGAGCTGTATCCGCTTCTTTTTTCCGATTATTTCTTCGGCACAATTCCACAAACTCGGTTCCATAGAGAACAAACATCCCCGCTATCATCACCGACTCGGCAACGCCGCCCTGTTTATTTTCGGTGGTCTGAAAAGATTCATCCGGATTATTCGAGAAACAGTTGAGATTCAAACAATCGTTCCAGTCCGCCCTGCCGATGAGCGGCAGATGATGCGGACCAAGATGATTCACAACGTGATAAAACGATCTTTTCAAATGCTCGAACAACGATTCCGATTTGTCAGGATCGTTATCAAACGGAATCCTCTCATCCAAGATCGACCAGTCACCGGTTTCTTTGATATAGCCGGACGTCGAGAGAATCAGCCAAAGAGGGTCGTCATTGAAATTTCCGCCGATCTCATTGTTGCCTCGTTTCGTCATCGGCTGATATTGATGATAGGCCCCCCCATCTTCCAACTGCGTGGCGGCAATATCCAGAATTCGTTCTTTTGCCTTTTCCGGAATCTGATGGACAAATCCGATGAGGTCCTGGTTGGAATCCCTGAATCCCATCCCCCGGCCGATACCGGATTCAAAGTATGAGGCGCTGCGTGACATATTAAATGTCACCATGCATTGGTACTGGTTCCAGACGTTCACCATCCTGTCGAGTTTTTCATCATGGCTTTTCAACTGGTAAACCGATAAAAGTTTCGACCAGTAATCTTTTAACTGCTCAAACGCCTTCCTGACAGAATCTGCGTTTGGATATTTATCGATCAATCGCCCGGCTTTTTGTTTATTGATCACTCCCGGAGCTTCCCACTTTTGGTCCTCGGCATTTTCAATATACCCCAAAATGAAAACTAGTTCCTTCTCCTGCCCCGGAGCAAGGGTGATTTCCAGCATATGCGAACCGACAGGCGACCATCCGTGAGCAATCGAATTACGGCAGTTCCCTTCGATAACGGTATCGGGATTCGAAAAGCCATTGTAAAGTCCGACAAACGATTCCCTGTCCGTATCGAATCCCTGGATAGGCTCGTTGACGGAATAAAAAGCGTAATGATTTCGCCGTTCTTTATACTCGGTCTTATGGTAAATCACCGAGCCTTTGACTTCCACTTCGCCGGTCGAGAAGTTCCTCTGAAAATTCGTCATATCGTCCAATGCATTCCAGAGGCAGAATTCCACGAAGGAAAATAGCTTGATGGTTTTGGCTGCCTTGCCGTTATGAGTTAATGTCACCTTCTGGATTTCGCAATTGTCACCAACCGGCACGAAATACAGCACTTCGGCTCTGAGGTTGTTTTTTTCGCCGGTGATGATTGTATAACCCAGCCCGTGTCTGCATTCGTAAAAATCCAATGCCGTTTTGACTGGTTTCCAGCCGGGCGACCAGACATCCGCACCATCGTTGAGATAAAAATATTTGCCGCCCTCATCAACCGGGACATTGTTGTATCGGTACCTGGTGATTCGTCTGAGTTTGGCATCTCGGTAAAAGCTGTATCCCCCGGCGGTATTTGAGATGAGCGAAAAAAAATCTTCCGTGCCCAGATAGTTAATCCAGGGATATGGAGTCTTGGGATTTTCTATCACATATTCCTTGCGGCTGTCATCAAAATGTCCATACTGCATAAAGTCGTGATCTCCATCATCCAGTATTAATCAGCGTAAATTATCGCTTCCTTTTTCCTGTGATCAGCAGATAACTAAGCTCTATAAAAAATCTTTATCATCATTTTCGAATCACTACCTGCCGATCTTCGTCATAGCTTACAAGAAGTGTGGGAACGGCTTCAAGATTAAAAGCAACCGGATTGTCTGGACTGATCCAGACAATCTCAAAAGTTCTCTTCTTCAGCATTCCCGGAAATTCGCCCTGTCGAGCACCGATCGTTAATGTTCGAGTCGCTTCGTTGTAATTGAGCGGGATCCTGCTGAAAGCGCCCTTTTCATAGTTGTAATTGATATGTTCGTCCTCATACAAGGTTAATGCGGCGTTTTTGCCGGTATAGACAATCAGGCGAATCGGATCGGCCGGCTTTTCCGCCGTGTATTGAATGGCCGGACCGAAAGGAACGATCGAGCCCTCTTTGACAAAAATCGGCATGTCCGAATATGGTGCATCGGCTTCGACGGTCTGTCCGCCCTGAAAATATTTGCCCGTCTTAAAATCATACCAGCCCGTTCCGGCCGGCAAATAGACCTCGCGTGATGTCACCTTGTATTCGGTGACCGGATTAATTAAAAACGCCGGGCCGAACATATACTGGTCGCCAATATTGAAGACATTTCTGTCACTGCCAAAATCCATCACCAGCGCCCGCATAATCGTATAATCCTCGTGTGTCACCATGCCGGCCAGAGAATAGATATACGGCATTAAACGATACCGCAGCTTGTCGTATGCCAGCATGGTCTGATAGGCCGGATGGTCGTCCGGGGCAAGGTTAAACATTTCCCGAGGAGGAAATTGCCCATGGACACGGAACAACGGACAGAACGCCCCGTACTGGAACCAGCGTGTGTTCAATTCCCGCCATTCTTCCAGATCCTCCGGTTTGACATTGCGCTCGAAGCGCGGTTCGACGGCAAAGCCCCCGATGTCCATCGTCCAGTAGGGAATGCCGGACAGGCAGAAATTCAGCCCGGCGGAAATCTGTGCCTTGAAATCGTACCATCGCGTGGAGATATCGCCGCTCCATGTTACGGCGGAATATCGTTGCTGTCCGGCATAAGCCGAGCGCGTCAGGATAAAGACCCGCTGATCGGGATTGCTTTTCCGCTGACCTTCGTAAATCCCTTTGGCATTCATCAACGAATATGTATTACGATAGCGGGCGGAAGTGCCCAGTGCCGTCGGGCCGATACGCAGCAGATGTTCTGCGTGTGACAAATTCGAATGAATATCCGGCTCAGTCGCATCCAGCCACCAGGCATCGAATCCCTTGCTGAACAATTTTTCCTCTATTTGCTCCCAGAACAGGTCCCGGGCACCTTCACTATACGGATCGTAGAATGTTGAATGATAACCGGGGCCTACCCAGTCCCGCTCTTTAACCTCAACATTCCGCGGATACAGCCAGCCCTTTTCCAGGAATTGATTGTAGTTTTTCGTGCCGACATAGAATTTCGGCCAGACTGAAATCATGATACGCGTATTCAGTTCATCGTGGAGTTCTCGAACCATACCGGCCGGATCGGGAAACCGATTGGGATCGAAATCATGATCCCCCCACTTGTCTTCCGGCCAGTAAAACCAGTCCTGGACGATATTGTCCAGCGGGATGTGTCGCTCGCGAAATTCCTTGACCACTGAGAGCAACTGCTCCTGGTCTTGATAACGTTCGCGACATTGCCAAAAGCCCATCGCCCATTTCGGCATCATTGGGGCTTTGCCTGTTACTTCGCGATACCCTCTAATAATCCGGTCCAGATTGTCGCCGCATATAAAGTAATAATCGATCTGGTCGGCTACATCGGAATAGAGCGACATGGAGTTTTTACTCCCTTTATCTGGTCCAAGGTACCTTAATCCAATATAGCCGCTGTTCGGCACCCACTCAATTTTAATCGGGTAGCGTTTGCCGGCTTCCATCGTTAAAGGTAATATGTACGACCAGGGACACCAGTTTTGCCGCCATGAATCCACAACCAGTTCGCCGTTAAGCCACACTTTTGCATAGTGGGAGCTGTAGAATCGGAACGTATGGACGCCCGATTGGTCGGACTGGATTTGGCCGCTCCAGCGAACGCTGCCTCGACCAGAATTAAATTCTTCCGGAAACCCGCCCTGCTCATCCATCGATTCGTGAGCTATAACCGATTCAGTTCGCGAAGCTACTATCGTTTGAAAATCTCCTGTGCGGTAATATTCCACAGTTAATCCACCTTTATTGCCCTCTTTATCATACAACGTTAAAGATGATAACGGCTGGTAGTCCCTGATGTCACCGAACTTCGTGCGGGAATTATTGTCCCACAGGATGCCATAGTTCCTGCTGGAAACCAGAAACGGGACCGAGGCCACCATATTATGCTGCCAGAGGTCTACGTTGTGGCCCTTGTAATTCATGATGTCATTTTGATGCTGGCCCAGCCCGTAAAACGCCTCATCAGGCGAGGAGTTGAAAATCTGCCGGATATGATAAGTCTGCTCGCCCATCACTTCCGCAGGAGTTATAATTTTTCCACCGCCCTTTTTTTCCTGGAGTACCAATTGGCCGTCCTTATTATAGAAAGAAATTTCTCCCGTTTTCTTTGAGACTTTAGCGGTAATTTTGGCAGTGGAAATCTGTATGGTGTTGCCAAGTTCTTTTACAGTGTATGGCACGCTTTCCCAACTTTGTTTTTCGACGATTAAGCTCTTTCTGGAGGAGAGGGATTCCTCCGGGCTCGCCACAACACGGATAATATCCTCTGAACAGATTTGGATTTTCACCATGCTGGGATCCGTTGGTTTTTGTTTTTTAAGCTTAAGCATAATTCCATCAGCTTGATTCTCATAAGTAATACTGATACAGCCGTTTAATAGAACGGCCATTATAATAAAAAATAATCCATAATGTTTCATAGCCATTTTTTTCTCCTTGGGCCAGGAATAAAAAATCTCGACTCTCAAAACGGCAATATTATGGATGGATTAAGAGACAAAACAGCAATATTATGGATGGATTAAGAGAGCAAGACAAGAAAAATTTGAATAAGTGCACAAGGGCAGAAGTGACTTCTTGAATATGGGCCAAAAAACTCGGTAAAACGGACATTACAACGATTTATGATTGGATGCTTATTGACAAAAGCATAGAGCCGGAAGGCATTACATCCTCTTCTTCACCTTCCGGCTCTAAAAATAAGCACCTTAGAATATTTTCCTGTATATATGACAGTAAGGAGTTTTTCCTGTCTTTTCGTAATATTCCTGGTGATATTCCTCGGCGGACCATAATTTGCCGGCAGAAGTGATTTCCGTTTTCACATTGTGGCCTTTTTTCTTTAGCTCATCGACCAGCTTCACTGCCGTTTGTCTTTGTTGTTCATTCAGATAGAAAATCGCAGACCGATATTGCGTGCCTATATCCGGTCCCTGCCGATTGAGCTGTGTGAAATTATGCGTCTCAAAAAACAGCTTCGCCAATTGCTCATAGCCGGTCTTTAATGGATCATATATAACCTCAACGGCTTCGGCGTGGCCCGTTTTGTCCGTGCAAACCTGTTTATAAGTCGGATTATCCACATGTCCGCCGGTGTATCCCACAGTCGTCGAAATGACACCGGGGACTTTTTGGAAATGATATTCCGTGCCCCAGAAACAGCCGGAGGCAAATATCGCTCTTTCAGTTAACTTTTGTTGAGCCGACGTAAAGTCCATCGAGACAGAGTTCACACAATAGCGAGTGTTCTTCGGCGTCAATCCCTCTCCCAAGAATACATGCCCCAGATGTCCGCCGCATTGGTTGCAGAGAATCTCTGTCCGGACGCCGTCCGAATCAAGCTGCCATTTTACGGCTCCTTTTATTTGTTCATCAAAGCTGGGCCAGCCACATCCTGATTTGAACTTTGAATCCGACTCGAACAACTCAGAGCCGCATCGCTTGCAGGTGTAAACGCCTTTTTCAAAATGTCCATTATATTTGCCGCTAAAAGGACGCTCCGTTCCCTTGTGAATAATCACCCTCGCTTCTTCAGGAGATAGCTTTTTATACATTTTCTGTCCCCTATTGGAATCACCGTTTTTTTTATGGTTGGCGGGTTCATCTGTTTTCTGCTTGGCACTAATCCATCCCCCTAATCCGCCACATAAAACAATAAAAATAAGCGGTACAACCAACATAAACCGCTTTTTAATAAATCCTTTTTCTTTGTTCATTTCCGTGTACCTCAAAGTAAACATAAATACGTCTATGCACTTAATTACATATACAGGGAATACATTTGGATGGTTCGTAAAAACTACAACTTAGCAAGCTGACGCTGGTTATCCGCCGATCCAGGGGGATAAGTACACACCTTCTATAACCTGTTGACTCAGCCCCGGCCTTTGCCAGGCGACGGCGATGTTGTCGCTACCGGCATTTTCTTTGTGTAATACTTCAATATAGTACTTCTGACCGGCTGTCAGCGAAATCAAAGACGATTGTTGCCCAGGGTACCTATCCCACTGACGAGGAACCGTGAAGTGCGACACAGAAGCAATCAGCGAGACGTTCGCTGGATTAGAGTCCGTGCTCAACCAAAGTTCACTATTGTTGTTGCTGGCAATCCAGAATGTGTAGTCACCGCTGGTTACCGGATGAACATATCCACGAAAACGCGTCCTGTAATTGTCCGCACAGTTTGACGGCCCTTCCAGCAGCCGTAGCTGTTCACTACCATTCGGATTGTTGGGATAGTTCACATTTGAGGTCAGGTCACTAACCGCTGAACCCGAGATGCCCGTCCACCATTCGCGAAGGATTATGCCTGTTCCCCCATCGGTTCTGGTGAACTTAATCCAGTTTATTTTCCAGTCGTTCGAGTCCATTGCAAGTCGCATTATATATTGCCCGGATTCGAGGACGACGTTGTTAGCATATATGCTTGTCCAGCTTTGTTCATCGCCTGTGCCCGTAAAAGTAATCGGACCGGTCATGTCTTTATCATCAAACTCAATGTGGAAATTACCGCCGACACTTGCTGATGCCACCCGCACCTCAATTTCATAAAAGCCCGGTAAGTTAACATCGACTGTGTACTCCAGCCACTCGCCATCTTCAATATCGCTGATATTATAGCCGCCCTCACTGCAAATTTCGATGTCCACATCATCCGAACGATATTCTCCGCCGACATTGCCGCTATTTGAGTCATAATACGCAACGTCCTGACCTCCAACATCGTAGTCTTCCGCTTCAATAGTGCCGGGAATGACATGAGCGAGTTCACCATAAGGAGTTTGCACCGGCCCATAAGGCTGATCGTCATTCCTTCTCAAATAAAGCATATCTTTTACAAAACCGCCCATTTCGCCTTCACCGACACGGAGCGTCCAATCCCTATTGAATATCGGAGGTCCCCAGTCATAACTGGCAACCCAGGCGGTATTTCCAATGCCGAGTCCCTCAATGAAATCCATCAAGGGCCGACCGTACCCAGTAATCGTGCCGTTCAGCAACGTCTCAGAAGTTGTAGTGAATCCCCATTCGGTCATGATGACTGGATGAACCGCGGCACAGGTCGTCATCTGATTCACATACCACCACGACCAGTTATCATCAAGCCAATGACCAGGATAGATATGAGAGACAATAACGATGTTATCTCCCGTGAGGAGATAGTCGGCTGCCGGCCCAATAATTTGAGAATAAAATGCTCCGGCTACAAGGATAAGATTATTAGGGGCATAGGAACGTACAATATCCACCCACGTTTGCATATCAGCTCTGACACTAAGCCAGTCATTAACAGCATTTCCAATCCAATCATTATTGACATCATTAATCGGCTCATTGAATAACTCAAAAATAACATGAGAATCATCGGCAAATCTTGGCGCCATATACTCCCAAAACTCGTTTGTCTGATCAACCTTGTCCCAGGTATCAGCGACATAATGCCAATCAATGATTACATAAAGGTCCTTCGATGCACAGTAATCAACGACCGGTCTGAGAAGATCGTTGTAGAATTTATCATCACCGGGAGTGAATGGATGTGGCCAATTGTCTACCGCATCAGACGGCACGACCGGAATCCTGATAACCTTTGGATACCAGCCCGGCGAATTCCCCTGAGGGTCATTTTTATCCGTTAGCCGGTCAATCATATCGATCGCTCCGCCCTGCCAATCCTCGAGAAAACCCAAATCAATTAGAGAAACACCCCTGAGTACGACAACATTACTTTTTGGGTCTTTGATTCTATTACCTTCTACATGTAACCAGGGGGAAGCAGCATAAAGTGGGCCGATTGAATAAAAAAGCACCCACACAATAACAGCTTTAACAGATTTGGTTTGCATCATCTCCTGCATGTTCCATCCTCCAATCCTTCATTGCCTTTATGACAAAAATGCAAACTGTAGTTGATTAACTACTTATTTTTTAATTTTACTAAATATTATGGGTCCAAGTCAATTATTCTCTGCATTATTCCTGTGTGACTACCGGTAATTGACTTGTCCAACTGCATTTGTTACAGTGTAATTAAACCAGTGCCATATACAAAACTCTTTCGGACAAACTAAAAAAGTTGAGCTTAATAATTGACTGGTGTTATTGGTTTCTTTACTCGCTGGATGCAGGTTGTTAAAGTGGATCGGTAATGAGCAAAGCATATATGCAAAATCCTATGCTGAACAACGATATGCTGCCGGTCGATATCGTTCTGGCCCCGGAGTGGTGGCACAAACACACCGGGATCTGTTTCGACCGGGATTTTTTCTTTCATCCGGTTCGCCGCGTCGAAGACGAACAGAAGATGGAAAAAGTTCTGAACGATAAATGGGGGCAGTTCGGCCTGGGCTCGGAGAAAGACAAATCCAAACCGGAAGTTGGTGCCGTTCATTTGGCCGCCGGTTATTTGATCTCGGAAATGTTAGGTTGTCAAGTCAGATACACTGAGAATCATCCTCCCCAGGTTGTGTCACAGGGCGTGACTGATTTAAACATCGATTCCGAAAGTCCCTTTCAGAGTCCGGCCTTTCAAGATTTCCAAAAGCTGTTGGAGAAATTAAAGAGTAAATATGGGAAATTATATGGTGACGTGAACTGGAGCGGTGTGCTCAATATCGCATTGGATCTCAGAGGGCAGGATGTCTTCATCGATATGTTTACCGCCCCCGATGACATTACAAAAGGCTTTCATCAGATCGGAAGTGTCATTGAAAAGTTTGTCTCGATCGTCGAGAGCCAAACCGGTACAAGCAGCATTTCCGTCAATCGCAATGTCAGACATTTCGATAAACCGGTTTTTCTCCATTCGGAGTGCTCGCACACAATGATTTCCGAGGCGGACTATGAGAAATTTCTCATGCCGATCGACTGTGCCTGGAGTCAGTGTCATCGGCCATTCGGCATTCATTATTGCGGTACCGATCCGCATCGCTACGCACAGACCTTTGCAAAATTGCCGTATTTGGATTTTCTTGACGTCGGCTGGGGCGGGAATGTCGCCATGCTTCGCGAATTTCTGCCGAATACCTTTTTAAATATTCGCCTGAGCCCGGTGGAAATTATCGAACAAAGTGCCGATGAAATACATTCTACCATTACTCGCCTCGTATCGGAATCAGGCAATCCCTATCTGACAGGTATCTGCTGTATTAATATGGACGATAAGGTCAGTGACGAGAAAATCGACGCGATATATGAGACGGCTCATGAATTACGGCAAAAATACAAAAGTCAACAATGACAACTTGATACGGGAAACCAATGCCAGTATTATATCAAAGTTCATGGTTGGTTGTTCTTCGATGAACAATGAATATTTAATTGAAAAGGAAAAATAGAACCGCATGGGACTGCACGCCGCCGACTACTGCGTTCTACTTATATATTTTCTCACTATTACCATCATTGGCATCTGGACGGCCAGGAAGCTCAAAAACAGCAATGATTTCTTCATGCCCCGAAAATTCGGAAAGCTGATGATGGTTATGTTCTCATTCGGAACAGGGACACATTCCGACCAGGCCGTCAGCGTGGCGGCGAAAAGTTTTACGAACGGTCTCTCGGGAATATGGTATCAGTGGCTCTGGCTTCCGGTCACCCCCTTTTACTGGCTGATCGCACCGATCTTCCGGCGTTTTCGAGCTATCACGACAGCAAATGTCTTCGAGGCCCGTTTTGACGGCAATGTGGCTGCCTTATATGCTTTCGTCGGGATTCTGAATCTATCCGTGAATATCGGCATCATGCTCAAAGGGGCCGGGGCCGTGATTTCCGCCAGTACGGGTCAGTTCGTCAGCGCAAACGCCGCCATTGCCGTGATGACAATCCTCTTTGTGATCTATGGTGTCGCCGGAGGTCTTTCCGCCGCCATCATTACCGATTTTATTCAGGGCATTCTCACAGTCATTTTTTCCTTCGCCCTGCTGCCGCTGGTTATGAAGGCCGTCGGAGGCTTCGAAGGCATCCGCAGCACTGTGGGAGATAGTGACATATTTTCGCTCGTGGCCCCTTCTGATATCGGCTTTTTTTATATTACCATCATCGCCATCAACGCACTGGTCGGGATCGTCACCCAACCACATACGATGAGCAATTGCGGCGCCGGCAGGACAGAGATGGAAGGACGCGTTGGTTTCATGTTCGGCCCCCTTTTGAAACGGGTCTGTACAATTCCATGGGCACTCGTCGGCTTAGCAGGCATCGCATATTTTGCCGGGACGGATATCCATCCCGACAAAGTGTTCGGTGCCGTCGCAGGAGATTTCCTTCCAAAACTCGTGCCGGGAATGCTGGGATTATTTCTGGCCGCACTGGTCGCCTCGGTGATGAGTTCATGCGATGTTTTCATGGTTTCCTCTTCGGCTCTTTTCACGGAGAATATTTACAAGCGATACCGTCCAAGCAAAACGGCGAGACACTACATTCTTGTAGCGCGAATTACGGCGATTCTCGTGGTCGGTGGAGGAGTCTACTTCGCCTTTTGGCTGCCGGATGTCGTTAAAGGTCTGGAGACATTCTGGAAAATCTCCTCCATGATGGGAATCGCTTTCTGGCTCGGGCTATTCTGGCGGCGAACCACCGTCGCCGGTGCATGGGCCGCTACCCTGACGGCATTTGCGATCTGGTGGTTGACCACCCGGACCTTCTTTGTTTCATGGCTGGTACACGTTCCTCTGGCAACACAACTGCGTTTTGTGATTGAGCAAGACGGCAATATGGTGACATATCTACCATGGCAGATGATATTTTATCTGGTCGGTGGAACGATAACGGGAATCATGGTTAGCATCTTCACCAGAAGCGTTACTCAGGAGAAGCTCGATACATTCTACGCCCTTATCCGTACTCCTGTCCAACGGGGTGAAACGATAAAAGCTCCATGCTCACTTCCTGAAGGTGCTGTTGTTCCTGAGCGAAAAAAGCTATTTCCAAAAACCAATATTGAGATCCTCATCCCCTCGCGCACGTCCATGATTGGATTTTTCATCGGATGGATTTGTGTTATCATCCTTGTCGGGGCCGTATACTTGATCACTCAGGGATAAATTGGCTTTGAATTGGCTTTGTTTTTTCGCCCCTCCGGAACCGGAAATTTCTCGTATTCTTTTTATTTCAAAGAGCTTACGTCAAATTACCCATTTTAACATTGGCTTTGTTTTTTTTACCGGCAAAATCCTTTATATTTTCATAATATATTGTTATATAAGACTTTATATTCATTTTGGCGTTTTTGAAATTGGGTTTGTTTTTCATTATTTTCTATATCCGTAATTTAGGATTTCGTGATTAGGATTTCGGATTTCTGTCCATAGGACGGCATATTGGCTTTGTTTTTTCAAATACTGTCTTCAGCCTTCAGCTTTCTGCCTTCAGCCGTTACGAACTGCTTTCCCCCAATTTTGATCTTTAATTTGTCATTTTGCGTTTTGATTTTTGCTTTTTGAATTGTATCAATCTGAACTCTCCATAATTCCGCCTTAGGCGTCCCTTACGGGAGATGCGCATTATACCCAAAAACGGCCAAAATACAAGCAAAATCCCCGCTTTTAAGCGAAATTGACCTTTAGAAATTACTCGTTAATGCGTACATGCGTGAATAAACATAAGAGTATATGTGTTTATGCGTAACTCATTATCTCATTGACTCATAAACTCATTAACTTTTTTATTAATAATCGGCCTCCCAAAATCGCCTTATTTATGTAGGGTGGGCTTAAAGCCCACCAAATTCGTTTGTCGTTAGTCGTTAGCCTAAACCCTATACCCTAACCGCTATATGCTATACGCTATCTTTTAAAAATACGTAGTTACCACAATATCTTTGAATACAAGAACCTTGTATGATTGTTAAATATTTATGTGAATTCACCAAAGATAGGTATAATATTAATCTTCAACCTTGAGCGAGCTTTTCAACTGATTCCGGCAGAAGACAGCAGATATGAGATATTGACTATTTCATGGAAGGCGATCTTTTGCGAGGCACTATTTTGATAAGACCGTGTGGCATAGATATTAATAGGTGACTGTTAGGAATGGCGGGACTTTAAGCGACATATTTTAGCCTCCATTGAGTTCTTGTCATTTT
>CAZFOQ010000107.1:0-14004 GCA_964520535.1 uncultured Pirellulales bacterium
AGAATCAAACTGAAAAAACTATACCCGACACTGTAGCGTGGACAGGATACTAGCCACATAGCCACTGTTCCCAAATAATTATTTGTTATCCTGCGAATTCTGTTGTATAATGATGTTTGTCTGTAAGAATAGATATCATTCGGAGGAACAACGATGTGGCTTTTTGTGGATTCCAGGGATTCATGTGAAAAACGTTCTCACCCTCAGTTGCGTTCAACCTTTTTGGCTATTGTTGTACTGCTGATACCGTGTGTTGAGAGTATAGCTCAGACCTATGTGCTTTCCGGGCGTGTGTATGTGGGGCATGTAGGAGATGAGTCCAGGCCCCTTGAGGGAGCTCGGGTAGAGTTGTATGCATCAAATGACGTACATGTGCTGGGAGAGCTTTTCAGTACGACCCATACCAATGAGCAGGGCTGGTATGGACTGCAGGTCCCATTGTCTATGGAGTTCTTTACCATTGTACAGCAAAGGCTGGAGGGATATACCTCAGTAGGTGCAACGACCGTAGATGGCACTGTAAAACAAAATAATCGTATTCAATATGCCTATCCCTTGGATAACAAAACGCTCACTGGCAATAAGTTCTGGATTCAATCGCAAGAACAAGGGTTGCCTGATCTGATGGTTGAGGATTGTTGGTCTCAGGGCACTTCAGTGTGTTACCGCCTTCGAAACATCGGATCTGAGTCTGTAACGAATGATTTTACTGTAGCTCTAAAAAAGAATGACGAGTCGATAGCTCAGCATTCAGTGGACAGGGACCTGGAGCCGGGGGCCGATTGGGTAGGTTGTTTTGAAGATGTATTGTTTTGTGACGGCCCGGCGGAATATATCACGATTATCGCGGATCAGGGGAACCAGGTGCACGAACAGAATGAAGCGAATAATTTCCTGGAAATATGGCTCACGTGTGAATCTGAATCCGTAGAACTGGCTATTATCTCTGGACCGGATATAGAGCACCTGACGCCCCATACGGTTGCCGTTAATTGGGAAACCAATATGGACAGTTTCGGCCTGGCCAGATTCAGCCAAACCGCAGGTCCGTATCCTCATGAAGTGCAGGACCCCGCCTTATCGCGATCCCACCGTATGGTATTGTCGGACCTGGAACCTGTCGCCGTCTATCGCCTGGTGGTCGAGTGTTCGGACCAAGCTGGTCATCGGGTTAAGAGCCCAACACTGACCTTTGAGACCTGGCCCTTGCCGGACAACGAGGATCCGAGCGTGTCACTCTATGAGCCCAACAACCATGATGGCGTCGTTGTATTGATGGCCTCGGCGTTTGATAACACAGGGGTGGATAGGGTCGTATTCACTATGGATGGCGCACGCATTTTCACGGACTACTCGCCGCCTTATGAAGCGCCTGTGGATACAAAATCATATGTCAATGGAAATCATACGATCGGAGTCGAGGCCTTTGATCCATCCGGCAGGCAATCGATAGATCAGCGTGGATTTGACATTAACAATCTCGCGGATGCATCGGCTCCCACGGTCACCATTACCTCGCACCAGGCAGGGGATCAGGTCTCCGGGGAGATCACCGTGAGAGCAGAGGTAACGGACGACAAGGGGCTGTGGAAGGCGGAATTTTATGTAGACGGCAATTCAGTACAGTATGAGGTATTCGGGGGCATGACACCCCCGAAAACCGCCAAAGTACAGTTTAAGCTGGATACCCGACAGGTCTCCAAAGACAAGACCAATGATCAACACACGATTGCCGTCAGGGCCTATGATACCGACTATAAGCAGGGCACAGATGCGGTTGCCCTGTATATCACCAATGTCACCCCTACGCCCCAGGCCCCCTGGCTCAAGGTCACAGCACACACCGCTGTACGAAACCAGAATCGTTTTGCGATCTCCCTGACCGTGAAAAACCAAGGCAATGTTACGGCACGCAATGTGCGCATTTATAACGGGCTCGAAGGATTCCATGCCATCAGCGACAACACCGGCAATACGCAGTTCGTCAGTCACTTCAATCCTAAAGCCAAGTTCGGTAATTGCGAAATTCAGCCCCAACCGATCCCCGCAGGTGCTCAAAGGACCTATACCTATAATGCGGTACCGGTCCTGTTAAATCCTGCCGGCATCAGTCCCAAGATCGGCAATGTGATCACGTTGGAATATGATTCACCCACGACCACCGGCCGCTTTTACTTTAGGAGCAACCCCTTGGCCGTGAGCCAGGTCACCACCAGCAGTACGACGGAGAGCGTAAACCAGGCGTACGCAAATGCCAACAAAACAGCCGACTACCTGCTCGTGACCAATCCGTACAAGCTCTATGCTGTATGCAATCCTACCTATTACCAGGCCCCCTCCCAAAAGACCACGGATACAGATCTGGTCTTATCCAAGATGGCCGAACTGGCCTTTTATAAACAAGGTGTCTTAGGATATACCTATGTGAACAGCAACATAGATCTGGATGCCCTGATTGATGCCGGCGGTGCGTGGAGCAGTCAACTGGCTGGCGGATGGGCCTCGAACGGGTATTTGCTGCTCGTGGGTGAAACCGAGATCGTCTGCTCGTGGGGTAAGATCTTTACCTACAACAGCGATCCTCCCCAGAAGTGGCAGTTTGTTTCAGACTATCGCTATGCCAGTACCAATAGCGTTGACTATCATCCGGAACTGAACATCGGACGGATCATTGGCAATAGTGCCAGCGACCTGACCAAGGTATTACAGAACAGTATCAATGCGTATCTCCAGGTTTCGGGCTATGGATTCGATCGATCCCATACACTGCTGGCCAGTGGTCATCCGGGCTCGGGATACAAATATTGCGATTTCAAGACCTGGGTCAACGACGCCTCCAAAATAATCGCCCAGAAAGCTCCGGCCTCACCCAATGTACACAAGAAGATCGATCAGCCCAATGCCACCCAGCTTTTCAACGCCATGCCAAACCAGGACATCATCTATCTGGCCGGTCATGGCAATGTTAATGACTGGACCGGAATAACGGTCAATAATGTCAAGCCCCAAACCAACCTCTTCGGCTCTGCATGTCCCTTTATTTTTGCTGTGTCATGTAAAACCGGCAGATATGAAAAAGGATTCTGCCTGGGAGAGGCCTTTCTGCAGGAGGGGGCGGGGGTCTATCTCGGGCCCACCGATTCTGCCGGTTGGGGATACTGCTCCAATGCGTTTTTCCAGCGCTGGGAGATGGGGGAGGCCGTAGGCCGGGCTGATAAACAAACCAAGCAGAGTCTTGGCAATGACCTCAAAGGCAAGCTCTGGAAGGCCACCTATCACGTATTTGGCGATCCCAAGTTCGGCCAGTCCGCCTCCCTGTCCTCATCCTCTGCGTTATCCCTCTTCGCTGAATCACCTGTACAACCTGAAGGCCCCACCGAGGTAGACGTTGCGGTCCCGGACTATGAAGTCACGCGCATCGAGGGCGTCGACTATGTCACCTTCCCGGACGGACTGCTCTTGTCCTGCCCGCCGCTGCCGGAAGTCCCGTACATTAAGGTGTCGTATCAATACCCCCGGGCGACCCAGATCCAGGACGTTGCGCTCACCCAGGTATCCGAGCCGGTTATGCTCCATGACCTTTATCTGCCCCTGGCCACCATGGCCTTGCCCGGACAGGACATCCCGGATGCCCCGGGGCCGGTAGAGATGCCGGTATGGTGGCCGGAAAAACATTACGACTGGGAAGTCTTTAAAGACGGCCAGTCCACCACACTGGTAATCGGTGTCTATGCATTTCAGTACCATCGGGAAATGCAGGAGGCCCTGTTTCACCAACACTACAGTTTTGCCGTCGACTATACCCATTCCGATGTACAGATCACCCGCTTAGACACCGACAAAACAGCCTACGAGCCGGGAGAGCCGGTACACGTCAACTTTGAATTAACCAACCAGGGCGAACCGGTGGATGCCCTGGTCGAGGCCGTCGTCAAAGAAGACACGTCCGGTGACATTGTGGGCGGACTGGTCCTGCGCACCCTGCGTGACTTTGCCGGCAAGGCGTCCTACGCCTGTGCCTGGGACAATGCGGACATGCCGCCGGGGACCTACACCATCGTGGCCGAACTCAGCACGTTGGACGGCATCCTGTTAGAGCAGGAGACACAAACCATTGACCTGGGCATTTGCGCAGGCCAAGTCACGGATCTGACCGTCGACCCCCAACAGGCCCAACCCGGAGAGTCCATCCGGATCAGCGCGTCATTTGCCAATACCGGCACCGTAAATCTTTCCGGCAGCCTGATCGTACGCGTATCGGATTTTAATGATATCATCGTTGATGAGACTATGTATGAATTCACCGATCTTCTCCCCACTGAGACGGCTCTCTCGGAAAACACCTGGGTCGTACCTGCATCGGATCTATATACCGTCTCCTGTTATGCCCTATACCAAGGTAACGCCACGGACCCCCTACTGGTTGACATCGATGCCTGCAACGACGAAGCCTGCAGAAACCGACCCACACAACCACCCCTCGAACCAGCCGAGATATGGATTCAGGAATAGCAGTAACTGCGAAGCAATAGATGCTTCGCTAGGCTATTAGCTGTTTAGACTATTAGACTCTCCGTCCCCCGCTCTCAAGACTGTCATACCGTCAAATCATAAAACTTTGATATAAATCAATTTGTGATTATTATATGAAATGAAAGCAGATAGGTCACCTATGAAGAGCTTAAAGTCAAACACTAAAATCCCTGTTGCCACATTTTTTTTTTGAGGCATCCATGGTAAGATTTGACCACTGGTCACCTATGAAGAGCTCAAAATCAAATACTATTGAATAGATTATGGCTTTTCGAGGCGTTTTGCCGCCTCGAAAACCTTGTTGTACTAAACGCAGGGTGATAATGTCAGAAGTTTTGGCCTATTTTGATCAAAGCTTTTACAATCTATCGATGATTTAATGGCGGATTCTGGCTGTAAATAGAGAGAGCAATTAGTTTTTTGGAACTAAAATTGGATAAGTGAGTAGACCGGCAGCGATGGCCCGTTAAACTGCGTTAGAACCGGCCTATTGTTTTGAATTGATAGAGATGTTGGGAGCCTGTCGAGCTCCCCGAAGGTCATTTGGTATTTTCTCATTCCACTTCGATCTTCTTCTGCTCCATCACGATATCCGGTATATCCCAATCCTTTTGATCCATTAGCTCCTTGAAAGCCCGGCGGAAGAGCAGAACCACCTTCACATCGATCTCGCCCTCAGTCTGTTGCCTATATGGTTTGAGTTGTTTCGGCCACGGGCCGGGCCATTTTCCCTTTCGCCATATTATCACCGATGCAAATGATAACGACGCCGTAAGAAATACGACGACAAAGCCTATCAAAATATGCTTCTTTGAACGCGTTGTCAGTCTCCTGATGACACTGTTGATATCGATTATTTCTGCCAGGTTGGGCCGATGGTAATATCGACCTTCATCGGGACATCGAGTTTAATGGCGCCGGACATTTGCTCTTCTATCCATCGGGCATGTTCCTGCGCCTCGGCTTCGGGCAGTTCGAACACTAACTCGTCATGAACTTGTAAAATCATGGCCACCGGCAGATTTTCAGCTTCGATTTTTTCCTGGATAGAAATCATGGCGATTTTTATTAAGTCTGCCGCCGAGCCTTGAATGACGGTGTTGACTGCCAGGCGTTCGGCCTGCGAGCGCTTGTTGGTATTTTTGCTGTTAAGATTCATGATTGGCCGGCGGCGGTGCAGAATCGTCTCGGCGTAGCCGGTTTTTTTCGCCTGGGCGATGCAATCATCCATAAATTTACGAATCGAGCTGTAGCGAGCATAATAATCCTCGATGAATTTTTTTGCCTCCGCCTGAGTTATTCCAATCGTCCGTGACAGGCCGAAGGGACCCTGGCCGTAAATTATACCGAAATTGACCGCCTTGCAGCGGGAACGCATCTCACCTGTCACTTCCTCGATCGGGCAGTCGAAAATCTGCGAGGCCACGAAGCTGTGGATATCCTGGTCGGCGGCGAAGGCGGCCATCAGGGCCGGGTCTTTTGAGAAATGGGCCAGCAGTCGCAGCTCGATTTGCGAATAGTCGGCGCTCAGGATGCAGTCGGTTTTATTTTTTGGAATAAACGCCGAGCGGACCTTGCTGCCGAGCTCGGTGCGGATGGGAATATTTTGCAGGTTCGGGTTGCTGGAGCTTAGCCGTCCTGTAGCGGTGATTGTCTGGTTGAAGGATGCATGCACCCGGGCGGTCCGCGGATGAATCAGCGAGCCGAGCTTGTCCACGTAGGTATTTTTCAATTTGGTGAGCATGCGGTATTGCAGGACCAGTTCGATCACCGGATGCTGTTCGGCCAGTTGTTCGAGCACCGCCGCGTCTGTGCTGCGTCCGGATTTAGTGACACGCACCAGCGGTAGGTTCAGCCTGTCGAAAAGAATCTCGGCAAGCTGCTTCGGTGAATCGATATTAAAAACCGTCCCGGTGAGCTCGTAAATCTGCTCGGTGACTGTTTTGAGTGTCTCGGAGATTTCGCCGGACATCTTCCGCAGTAGTTGAGTATCGAGCGAGACGCCGTTATATTCCATCGCCGCAAGGACCGGCACGAGCGGCATTTCAACTTCCTCGAATAATTGCCGCAATTGCGGCTCGGCATCCAGCCGCTCCTTAAGATAAAGATAAAGCCGGTATGTGATATCGGCATCTTCGGCGGCGTATTCACAGGCCGCTGCCGTATCGACCATATCGAAAGTAAGCTGATTTTTACCCTTGCCGATCAGATCCGAGATGGGGATGCACTCGTAATCCAGAAAATCTGCCGCCATGTTGTCCATCGAGTGACTTCGCCCGGGGTCCAGGCAATAAGACGCCACCATCGTATCGAAAAAAACTCCTCTGACCGGCATCTGGGCGTTTTGCAGAACGAGCATATCGTATTTGATGTTCTGGCCGATTTTTTTGATGTCACCGTCCGCAAGTATCGGAGCGAGTTTGGGGCGAATCGCATTTATATCCAGATGTTTGGCGCCCAACGGAGCTTTGACGGGAAGATAATAGCCGGTATGCGGCTGCCAGGAAAAACTCATCCCGACCAGCTCCGCCCGCATCGGATAAATTGATGTCGTTTCGGTATCAACGGCAAAAAGTTTCTGCTTCTTCAATTCAGCGAAAAACTTCTCGAATTTCTCCTGCGTGTCAATGAGCCTATAATCGTGTCCCGTAGTACGTGGCTCGTGACTCGTGGCTTGTGGCTCGTAATCTTTGGCCTCAGATTCCGGAGGCGGACTTTGAGTGACGGGCGAAGGCTCTGGCATAAGGCCCAACTGCGCGAGCAGGCGGGTAAAACCAAGCTCGTTGAAGATTTCGGTCAGTTCTTCTTTGTTATATTTGCTCATCTGCAAATCTTTGTAATCAATCCCGAACGGGACGTTGCAGTCAAGCGTGACGAGCTCCTTGCTCAAGGTTGCCTGGTCTTTGAACTTGCGGAGATTATCGCCGCGCTTGCCTTTTATTTCATCAACGTGCTTGTAGAGATTCTCGATGGAGCCGTACTTGCGGATCCACTCCAGCGCGGTTTTCGGCCCGACATCCGGCACGCCGGGAATGTTGTCCGACGTGTCACCCTGCAGGGCGAGGCAGTCGACAAACTGCTCGGGCGTAATTCCCATTTTTTCCGCCAGTGCGGCAACATCGGTAATTGTATCGGTCTTGATATCGTATGTGCTGATATGCTCATCGAGCAACTGGAGCAGGTCCTTATCTTTCGAGCAGATTAGACAGTCGTATCCATCGGCAGCGGCTTTTTTAGCCAAGGTCCCGATGATATCGTCCGCCTCGAAGCCGTCGATGCGAAGGATGGGGATATTCATCGCTCCTAAGATCTGCTCGATACGATCAATTTGCATCGGCAATTCATCCGGCATCGGCGGGCGGTTGGCCTTATATTCGGCAAAAATCTCGCTTCGAAATGTCGGGGCCTTGCTGTCCATTGCTACAACGAGCATATCGGGATTTTGCCGCTTGATGAGGCCGACAAGGGCCTGTGTGAAGATGTAGGTGGCCTTGGTCGGTTCGCCGGTCGGGCTTGTAAGCCGCTGCCGCATCGGGGCGTAATGAGCGGCGTAAATATGTGCGTGACCGTCGATTATATAGAGCTTCTTTGCCATTGGTGCCACTTTATGTATTGCCGGGCGTGCTGTCAAGGCCGGGAGTGGCAATTTCATCAGTCCTGGATAAATCCATGAAATAATCCGCATCGCCATCCTGACAAGTACAAGACGTCTGCGGGCATGTTCAGCTTTGTCCGGGAAATTCAAAACTGCAAAATCACTGTGATATTTTTTGGCAGCCATGTCGTATGCTTCGGCGGCCGCAGCTTCACTATAGAAACTACCGAGATATATTTGCTTTTTATTGGCACTAATATAAGAAAGCCAGGGCTTGTTTCCATGAGTTCGAAATACACCTTTATATTTAGAACTAAAGGCTTTATTTTTGTTTTTTGCTTTATTCCAATTGTTTTGAGCAAAAGTTGCCGGCCTTAAATTTGCTTTACGGTTATCCAGCTCGTTGTGGTTGATATGATCTACAAGTAAATCGTCCGGAACATCGAGGACTAACCGGTGCATAAAGTATTGATTTCTTTCGCCGCTTTTAGATGTAGTTGAACATAAAGCGTAGTATTTACCTTTCGTTCCCGATACGTGCCATTTATATTTAGCCAGGTCCCGGTAATCGTCCGGGTCCACAATGGCGTATCGGCCTTTTGTCAGCGGTATTCGGCAGAAGGTATAGCCGTAGCGTACCCGCCGATAGATAAGTATCGGCCGAATTAATATCATTAAAAGCCAGAATGGAATTGTAAAAGTGACTTTAATGACTAACCCCCGCAGGTTTGAGTGGATTAGTTGATTGGTTAATTGGTTGATTACATTCTTAAAATGCTCTAATTCGCTAATTCGCTGATTCACTAATCAACTGTCATCTCGACCGAGGTGCAGCCGAGAGGAGAGATCCGGCCCCCCTATAATTGGATGGGGTTGCGCATATGTGACGAAAAATTGCCCTATTTTCAGTGGAGGCTTTTTGCTAAGTCTTTATGGCTGATGGAGTAAAAAAAATTTTAAAAATTTCCATTTTTGTTCACAGACCTCTGCACAAACGTGACGAAATTTGCTCGTATTGTGTGATGCGTATTGCGTATCGAGCATCAGCTAAAAGGCTTCCTGTGGAGATAATCTGGAATATAACAAAACTAATTCTCTAATCCTCTAATCAACCAATTCTCTAGTCTATTAAAAACCCTATCCCCTAAACCCTTGCCTTAGCCTGCCCTGAGCGCAGTCGAAGGATCTGATAAATTGTCATTCCTGCCCTGCATCTCGGTGCAGGATAAACTCCAGCAGGAATCCCTAAACCCTACCCCCTATATTTTTTCATTTGCAGCTTCTTCGAACAACGCCTATAATACAAACAACAACTTTGAGCGAGCGATAAATGGAGCAAGTAAAGACTCGAATTTTTAGGCCGAGATGGGTTTTTAGAAAAAAGTTAATGGAGACCACTTAATGCTTTAAATAGGGGAGAAAAATGGCGTGGCAGATAGTGAAAAGAGAAGATACATTCCAAGGAAGCGACAAACCATTCATTTCAATATCAAGTGATCATATTTCCTTCAATGCAATGTTTACCAGGATTGCGGAAATTGGCCCGGAAAAACGAGTTATTGTTCACATCGATTCAGAATCCCGGCAAGTTGGATTTGAGTTTACAACTGATGATCGTTCTGATTCTTTTGCTTTATCGCGTTCGAGCTCAGATAAGAAAGGAAAAAAACGTACAGGCTTTTTCTGTTCAGCAGGCTTCATCCGTGACCATCCTTGGATATATAGTATCTCAAAGTTGCCTGTTCGAGACAGACGTTTCTATAATCCAAGAAAAGAAGGGCAAATTTGGGTAATACAACTATGCCCTGCCTTCGAAGAGAGAAGAGCTCGCGAATCTACCAGTATCCCATCAGATGTGAGCGGTATTTATCGTTATCTTCGTGAGGACGGTGAGATTGTATATATTGGACGAGGTAATGTCAAGAAACGGCTATGTTCACCTGATCGTCAAGAATGGGATTTCGATATAGTTGAATATTCGGTCATCCCAGATCCTGATCTGCAAATCAAATGGGAGGAATACTGGATTCAACGATTTTCTAAAGAGAATAATCGCTTACCATTCTATAACAAGATATCTGGCTTTTCCTCCGAGATAAATTAATAAGGACGATTAGAAACGTGTACTATTTTATGCTTCGTTCATGACCATCAGGCCGACTGAAAAGGAGAAATTGGCCCAAGCTGAAAATAAGAAAGTAGAAGAACTGAATAAGGAAATGTAAATACAGAAATATCCCTATTAAACTCTGTTATTACCATGTTCGAGAACAACCTCGGGAAGTCTGCGATACTGGCACAGGAGGATTGATCATGGGCTGGGATGAAGATAAGGCCATAGAGGTGACTCTAATAATCTCAGCGGTCCTGGGTGCAGTTGTAGGAGCGATTGTCGGTTTTTATGCGGCTGGCGTGGGCGGCGCAATTCTCGGGGTGATTGTTGGTTTAATTTGCGGCGTCTTCGTCGGCATGGTCATTTATGTGGTTTGCGCAGCCCTCCCTGAACTTTTAGGTGAGGTAATCATCCCCATTCTATTCTGGGTTCTCATCATATGGTTAATCTGGCGTCTTTGGGGCGTCGGTAATTGATATTGATGTGAAATTTGATTTCCACCGATAGGGATGATTATACCTACTGAGGCTAAGGAGAATTCCAATGGCAACAAGAAAATTGAATTTCAATCCGGAAAAGGCCAGAACCGACGTACTCATGTCGGCTGCGCAAGAAACTAGGGACAGCCACTGAAACCGATTGACGATAGATGATAGACGAGGGACGAGGGACAAGTGGTAAGACACGAGGGACGAGGGATGATAGACGAGTGGCGATAAACAGGGTATAGGGAGTAGGGTTTAGGGGATCGGTGTTACGAAAGACGACGGAGGATGGACGAGGGACTTCGAAACGAGGGACGATAGACGATGGGAAAAATAGGGACAGCGGGGCTGTTGAAAAAGATTACGTAGCAAGAATAGAATTGTTTGTGTGAGTTGGGAGTAGGAATGCTTAAAAGTGGATTTGCATTTGTTTTAAGTCATATTGATGTTAAATGTGATGGTCCAATTGAGATTATAACAGATCATTATTTTAGAAAAGCTCTTCCAAAGGAAATAACCGAAATACAAAAAATGTTAGAAACCTTCGACATTAGCGAAACCAAGATGTTGGGGATTCCAGTTGCAAGCGGAATTCCATATGATTCAATCGTAAAAGAAATAAGACGAGGAAATTCTTGTCAATACGAAAGGGAAAAGTTGCCGCCTGAAAAATGGAAATATTGGGTAGTTGCTTTTGAAGGGAATAATGCAAAAATCAATGATCTACAGTATGCCGCAAACCTAATTAAAAATGATTTGGAATTTGCCTTTGAAATTATATATCGTGAAAAACATCAAGAAGGCGATCCAGTTGGATTTATGTCTATGCCAACACATTTAAGAGAGTATTATTCTTCACATGAAGCTATTACTTTAAATGCTGTTGAAGTAGGACAGGAGGAAATAAAAAAGATTGGTGAGATATATGATCTTTACAAAAAACTGCCTCCTGAATATCAGTACATAGACCATTCTGTAAAAAATTTCAACTCACTAAAAAGGATACCAAAAAAATCGGAACTTTTAACCATTGGCTACTTTTCTATTATTGAAGCTCTTATTTCACATGCTCCAAGACTTAATGAAAGCCTTGACTCTATAAGCCATCAAATCAAAAATAAGCTCGTTTTATTACGGAAACGATTTGAACGTAAGATCGAATATAATTCTTATTTTTTAGACATAAATGAAAAAAAACTTTGGAGTTTATTGTACAGCTATAGAAGCTATATAACTCATGGGGATATTCCTGATTTCAAGAAGAAGTTTCATGCCCTTAAGAGCAAGGAAGTAGTATTAGATTTTCTTCGAGAAAACATCAAGTGTTTAATATTATATTCTCTGAAGGAACCTGAGTTGATGGTAGATTTGAAGAATTGTTAAAGAAATACCAGAGAAAACTAGGGCCAACCACCTATTAAAATCTACGCCATGCGACGGGTGACAGCCACTGAATGAGCCAGGCGAATGAAGTGGATGGTATTGAAACAAACACACGAAATCCTCGGAAAACTCGGTATAGGGAGCTGTTGAAAAAGGTGAGATTGCTTCGTCGCCAAGCACCTCGCAATGACGGAGGGTAGGAAAACTAGGGGATGCCTTACGGTATCGCCCCACCTTTAATAATGTCACTAATTTTGTTTGGTGGGCTAACTCGTGCTATGTAGCGGGATTTTTCTTGTGGACAATTCCTGCCTGTATGGTTAAATTCACTTTTTAAGAGCAGATATTCGGAAGACGCAGCAGATACTTTATATCCGGTAATAATTAATAATGCAGGAGTAAGAAACAATGAACAGCTTGATTGAAAAACTGTTACAATCACCTTATGGATTATGGATCGCTTTGGGGTTGTTATTTATTGTATTTATTGGCTCGATATTATTTATAGTCAATATCATATATTTGGCATATAGAAGGACATTGACTTCAGCGGCTAATCGACTCGGCGGGACAGTTGTATATAGTATGTTGAGCGGGCCTTACTTATGCCTCAAAGATCATAATGTAGAATCGAGAATATCCATAAGAGCCGGCGGGAAAAATAATCCTCCTGCACTGGTTATAGAGAGGGATAACCCTCTTGCCTTTAATTTTTATATTCTGGACAAAAATTCACCCCAAACATTACTTTGCAGAGGGAAAAAGATAAAATTTCAGGACAGTACACTTGACGAAAAATTATTTATAAAGTCCGACGCTCCGGATCAGGCCGAATCGTTTCTTCAAAGGACAAAAACGAAAGAAGCAATTAAATTCTTCATGGAAAATAGTATTGATAAGATTGTTGCCAAAAAGAATAAAATTTCGTTACATAAGAGAGGGTACGGCGATGATGATTTTAGCCCTGAAAAAATGAATGTGGTTATGAGTCACCTGAATAGTTTTTCTTTCTAATTTATCGGAAATGGAGAACATGGATTATTGAAAAAGCAGAACAGGGTAGCTTTGTCTGGTGGGTGATGCCGGTTAGTAAAAAAAAGAACAATATGCTTTGAGGAGGTTGTTTATGGAGCCTGTCAATGTTGGAAGTGAACTAAAGTTTGGAGTGTCTAAAGTGCCTAAAATTAAGACTATAACTTTAGCTCACTTTAGGCACTTTACATTTTTAGTACCTCATGAAGATGCCTGTTAATCCTGTTTTTCTGCATTGGAAGTCCGGTAGGGATGTTTAGGGCTAAATGGTTTTTTTGTAAACATGCCCTTGACATCGACCGATGATTATGGTATGTAGTATAAAAACTCGAAATCCTAAGCACTAAATTCGAAACAAATTCGAATTATCAAAATAAGAAATTCAAAACGGTGCGTAAGGCCCGATGGAAAGGTTTTGTCGGTTATGAACGTTGCGATTATTATAATTATTGCGGAGGAGATGAAGCTGCCCTGAGAAAGCGAATCCATCGGGTATTTGAAGCCTTCCGGAGCAGCGAACTTTGGAAGGCTTTTTTTATTGGCCGCCTCCAGGCGGTTTGATCTATTGTCTAAGGCACCTCGCAATGACGGTAAGGTGTTGTTGACAATGATGGTTGCAGGTTTTACACTATGGGCTCTGCCTTATAGGCAGTTAGATAAATCCGCCTGAAGGCGGTTTTAAGGACTTGTTAAATGTCGGATAAGAAGGAAAAAGGTTATCGTGATACACTGAATCTGCCGAAGACGGAATTTGCGATGAAAGCTAATTTGGTGCAACGTGAGCCGCAGCAGCGAAAAAAATGGGCCAAAGATAATATTTACGCCCAAACCAGGAAGGCCCGAAAAGGGGCACCTTTATATAC
>CAZFOQ010000108.1:0-13862 GCA_964520535.1 uncultured Pirellulales bacterium
CAGCTTACGACGCTGGTTGCGGGAGAATTCTCGCTTCAGGAGGTGCTGGGTAAGCTCGCTGAAGCGGCAGTGAAGATTGTAGGTGTTAAGGCCTGCTCGATTCGGCTGCTGGATGAAGATGCCGGCGATTTGGTCATGCGAAGCACCTACGGGCTCAGCGAGGAATATCGCAACAAAGGCGTGGTTTCAAAAAACGATCCGGTTGTCAAAGCAGCTTTCGCTGGCGAAGCGGTCGTCCTGGATGATATGCGGGTCGATGGCAGGGTAAAATATAAAGAAGCGACAATCAATGAAGGTCTTGTCAGCCAGCTTACCGTCGCAATGCAATTTAGAGGTAAAGCGATTGGTGTACTTCGACTTTATAGTCCGAGGCCCAAGCGCTTTGATGAAGATGATATCAATCTTGCACGGGCGGTTGCGTCCCAGTGCGCGGTGGCAATCACGAACGCTCGACTGTATTCCAGGGCGATTGAAGGCGCACGAATGACCGAGCAGATGAGGCTGGCGGGATTGATTCAGCGTAAGATGATTCCGGAAAAGGCGCCGCAGATACCCGGACTGGATATCGCAGCGACTTATATTCCCTGCTTTGACGTAGGTGGCGACTTTTATGATTTTCTTCAAATCGATGAGAATCGTATTGCTATCGCTATTGCCGATGTGATGGGCAAGGGGATGCCGGCCGCACTCATGATGAGTTGCTTCAGGAGCGCGGTGCGGGCTTATGCCGGGACCGAAAACGCAGACACAACCATACGGGAAATTATCGATAAGCTTAATAGGATGACGTGTAGGGAGTGCACCGGCGGCGAGTTTATCACTTTTTTCTATGCCGTAATTGACTCCAAAGAAAAGACCATTACATATTGCAATTGTGGGCATGAGCCGACAGTTCTGATAAGGGATGGCCGGACTGTAGATTTGGAAAAAGGCGGTCTCGTGCTTGGAGTCGATCCGGGGGCCGAGTATGAGATTGAAACCGTTCAATTGAATGACGATGATTGTTTGCTCTTTTATACCGACGGTTTGATTGACGCGGCCAACTTTGATGGTGACTTATGGGGCAAGGAAAATCTTATGAAAACCGCCGGGGCATTCACTTCAGGTTCGGCAGAGCGGATGATCGGAAATATTCTACTGTACAGAAGGCGGTTTGTAGGGCTGGCCAGCCAGTTGGATGATATAAGTGTAGTGTTAGTCAGGGTCGGCAAGGCGGCGAATTGATTTTGTCAAAAGGATTTCCGGGATAGGTTTTTTGACCGTATATTTTTAAATGGCGGATTTGATTGTCACAATTGATGGACCGGCAGCCAGCGGAAAAAGTACCGTAGCCCGGCTTTTAGCCCGGAAGCTGGAGGCGAGTTTTCTCGATACCGGGGCAATGTATCGAGCCGTGACTTTCGCTGCGATGCAGGCCGGCGTCGATTTGAGCGATGAGAGTAAGCTGTTCGGCGTTATGGAAAAAAGCGAATTTCAATTCACCGCCAAGGGAGATAAAATGATGGTCCGGATCGATGGAATCGATGTCACGGATCAGCTCCGCAATCCACAGATTACTGCCAACGCTCGTTACATTGCCGCTGCGCCGAAAGCACGGGAAAAATTAGTTCGGATGCAAAGGCAATTCGCCGCAGGCCAGGAAAAAATCGTCACCGAAGGAAGAGACCAGGGCACGGTGGCGTTCGCCGATGCGGACATCAAGTTTTTTCTGACCGCCGAGCCCGGCGAAAGAGCGCGAAGAAGACAGGCGGAGCTGCGGGCCAGGGGTGTCAATGAACCTCTGGAGCAAATACAAAGTGCCATCGAGGAACGGGATAAAAGTGACGAAAGCCGGGCGGTCGGGCCGTTAAAGCCTGCCGAGGATGCTATTTTGGTCGACACTACCGATTTGAATATAGAGCAAGTTGTAGATAAGCTTCTTGGATTTGTAAAAGAGAAATGCTTAAAGAATGGTTGAACGCGAGATGGTTCTGGCTGGCACGCTGGATGTGCAGGGTCTTTGGCATGATTTTTTTTCGGTGGCGTTTTTACGGCATCGAAAATATCCCTGAAAAAGGTCCTTTTTTGCTGGTCAGCAACCACCAGAGTTTTCTCGACCCGATATTTTGCGGGGCGCCTCCAAAAAGACATTTATATTTCCTTGCGCGTGACACACTTTTTGAAAACTGGTTTTTTGGCCCGCTGATTACTTCGACCAATGCGATACCGGTCAATCTGGGACAACCGGATATATCCACAATAAAAAAGGTTATCGGCAAACTTCAGGAAGGCCGTGGCGTTTGCCTTTTTTCGGAGGGGACGCGCACCAGCGACGGCAAAATCCAGCGAATTAAGCCGGGGCTTGGCTTGTTGTGCAGGCGGGGTAATGCCGCGGTTGTGCCGGTGGTTATCGACGGCGCTTTCGAATGCTGGCCCAGGACCAAAAAGATTTTTTCGCCGGGCGGCACGATTATTGTTCACTACGGCAACGCCATAACAGCCCGGCAGGCAAAAAGTATGAGCGATAAGAAACTGGCCGAATACTTAACCGATACGCTGCGGCAAATGCAAGCAAAAAGCCGCCTCGAACAGGGCAAAAAACCATACGATTATTCTTAAGATGATAGATAAGTCAATTCCGGCGCGCCGGGATTCGCTTAGAGGTTGGGTGCCTGGGTTGGTAATTGCACAGGCATATCAAATAATCGAAAGGAATACTGATGAAAAAGAAGAACCAAAGAAAAAGTCACGAACTAACTCGCAGAGATTTTATCAAGACGACAGCGGCGTTGGGGGTGACAACTTTTGCCGCAGGAACAAACACAATATTTGCCGCCGGTTCCGATACTATCCGGGTGGGCTTAATTGGCTGCGGCAGGCGAGGCACGGGAGCTGTAAAGGATTGTATAGAATCGTCAAAAGGCGTTGAGCTTGTGGCGATGGGTGATCTTTTTAAGGACCAGTTGGATAAATCTCTGGCCGATTTGAAAAAGAACATACCTGATAAGGTAAAAGTTACAACAGAGACCTGCTTTACAGGATTTGACGCATATGAGAAGGTAATCGGCTGCGATGTTGATCTGATATTACTCGCTACGCCGCCACATTTTCGGCCGGCACATTTGAAGGCGGCTATAGAAGCAGGTAAACACGTTTTTATGGAAAAGCCGGTGGCTGTGGACCCTGTTGGTGTTCGTTCGGTATTGGCGACATCGGAACTGGCGAAGGGAAAAAAGCTTGCGATTGTTGCCGGAACACAGCGACGTCACCAGGCTCACTACCTTGAGATTATTAAACGAATTCACAGAGGTGACATAGGTAAAATCGTCTCGGCGCAGTGCTACTGGATTGGTGATTATAATTACTATAAGGCCGTACCACGGCGGCCGAATTGGTCCGACATGGAATGGCAGTGCCGGAACTGGAATTATTTCACATGGCTTTCAGGCGATCACATCGTCGAGCAGCATGTTCATAATATAGATGTGATTAACTGGGCTATCGGTTCGAATCCGGTTAAGTGTATTGGTATGGGTGGCCGACAGCAGCGGACACGGCCGGAATTCGGGCATATCTTCGACCATTTTGCGGTTGAGTTCGAATATCCAAATGGTGTGCGGGTAACCAGTATGTGCCGGCAGATGGATAAATGCAGCTCACGAGTGTCTGAGAACATCGTGGGAACCAAAGGTTCGGCAAATACTAATGGCTCGAACGGGCTGATCGAGGGAGAAAACTCTTTCAAATATGACGGATCTACACCCAATCCATATGTCCGGGAGCATACGGATTTTATCAAGAGCATTCGCAATGGTGAACCGTTAAACGAAGGTAAAAATGTTGCTAACAGCACAATGGTGGCGATTATGGGCCGAATGAGTGCCTATACCGGCCGGGCCCTGAAGTGGGACTGGGTGATGAATGCATCGAAACTGGACCTTAGTCCGGCAAAATATGAGTTCGGCGATCTTCCGATTGAACAGGTTGCGATTCCCGGTAAGACATCGCTTGTTTAATATATTTCGAGAAATATCCGTTAATTAATAGAGTGACATATCAAAAAAAGCAGCGGCACTCGCGGATATTTGTCAAAAAATTTTGTAATACCAATTGTATATAATAAGTGCGCTTGTATGTGTCATTTCGAGCGCAGCAAAGCGGAGTCGAGAAATCTGTTTTGAATAGATTTCTCCACTTCGGGCCACTTTGTGGCCCTCCGGTCGAAATGACAAAGGCGCATATCTTAATCACGATTGGTATAATATATTTTTCAGCCGCGTAGAGGTGAATAAAGTTCAGGAACGTCTTTAGAAATTACTTGATTAGAAAAACTATTTGCTGAATGAAGAATTGTCAAAAGCAACGAATTCTTACTTGATTTTTGCGGTTTGCTTGGCTTTCTTTCTTCCGAGGAGTTCGTCGGCCTGTTCAATTGTTGCCGGCGGCCATTGTCCCTCGGATTGCAGTTTTTTTAAGTTGTCCAGTTGTTTATAACTGATAATTGTTCGGCATTTTGGGAATCTGCCGCAGCCCAGGAACGGGCCTTTCCTGCCCTGCCTGACGACCAGCTCGCCCTGCCTGCATTTGTGGCACTTGATGCCGGTTGGTTTTGCCGGTGGTTTCGGCGGTAAGACATTACCCTGCTTGTCCAGTTTAAGTGTTGTTTTACATTCCGGATAGTCACTGCATCCGAGGAATGGGCCGAATCGACCATTTTTATTTACCATCGGCTTGCCGCAGACGGGACATTTATGGTCGGTTAGTTTTTCTTCGACCATTTTCCCTTCTTTATCGCACGGACAAGCGAACTTACACTCGGGATATGCCGAGCAGCTCAAAAACCTGCCGTTCTTGCCGAATCTGTACACGAGCTGCTTGCCGCATTCGGGACATTCATATTCGCTTGGTGTCACTTCGGCCTTGGCGTGCTTCATTTCTTCGGTGGCTGTTTCGAGGTTTTCCTTAAACGGGCCGTAGAAATCTTTTAAGACACCGAGCCAATCGAGGTGCTGTTCTTCGATCCTGTCGAGCTGCTCTTCCATATAGCGTGTAAAGGAGATATCCATAATCTTGGGGAAGTATTCGTTCAGCTTATCTGTCACCACCTCGCCGAGATCGGTGGCGGAGAATTTCTTTTCCCTCTGCTCGACATACCCCCTGTCCTGGATCGTGCTGATAATCGAGGCATATGTGCTCGGCCTGCCGATTCCTTCTTTTTCGAGGGCTTTGACCAATGATGCCTCGGTATATCTGGCCGGCGGTTTTGTAAAATGCTGCTCTGCTTTGATATCAACCGCGGCAAGTTTTTGCCCCGCTTCCATCGGAGGTAACTGTTGTTCATTTGATGAAATCGACCAGATTTTGGTAAATCCGTCAAAGACAAGAACTCGGCCGGTCGTTCTATACCAGCAAGGACCGATGGTCGTCTCGGCTTTGATATTGAGATTTGTGACATTCCATTTCGCCGATTCCATCTGGCAGGCAACGAAGCGCCGCCAGATAAGATCATAGAGTTTGAATTGTTCGTTGGTTAGAAACTGCTTTATCTCATCAGGGGTAAGGTCCACATCGGTCGGTCGAATGGCTTCATGGGCCTGCTGGGCGTTTTTCTTTGACGTATAAACCTTCGGTTTTTCCGGCAGATAATCAGAGCTTAACTGGTTGCCGATATATTTACGAGCATCGGTAACCGCTTCGCTTGAGAGGTGCGTGCTGTCCGTTCTCATATATGTTATCAGGCCAAGAGAGCCCATTGAGCCTAAGTCAAAACCCTCATATAACTGCTGAGCGATTGCCATAGTACTTTTTGCACTGAAACCCAGCCGATTCGCTGCCGCCTGCTGCAATGTGGAAGTTATAAAAGGTGCCGAAGGCCGGGAAACGGATTCTTTTATTTGTAAATCGTCAAGCACAAATTCAGCGCCCTTTAGCGCATTAAGAATTCGCTCAGCATCCTCTTTTGTGGTGACATGGAATTTTTCATCCCCTACTTTATACAGCTCACTCTTGAACGCATTGTGTTTTTCAAGCCAGTGACTTTGTTCGGCAAGAGAAGGCGTTTTATCGTTATGGTTTTTTGTAGAAATGAAATCGAGCCATTCCTGGCTGTAATCTGCCTGCAGGTCTTTCGTAAAAACACTGGGAATAAGCCAGTATTCATCCGGCTTGAAGTCGCGGATCTCCCTTTCTCTTTCAACAATTATTTTCACGGCGACAGACTGGACACGTCCGGCAGAAAGTCCCCTGGCGATTTTTTTCCACAGCAGCGGACTTATCTGATAACCGACGATTCTATCGAGAATCCGCCTGGTTTGCTGAGCCATAACCTTATCGATATCGAGCTTGCCCGGCTCGGCAAAAGCCTGTGTTATAGCCGAATGGGTTATCGCATTGAATATTACACGGTAGGTTTTTTCCTCCGGAATTTTTAGAATCTGTGAAAGATGCCAGGCAATGGCTTCACCTTCACGGTCGAGGTCGGTTGCGAGAAACAGCTCATCACAGTTCTTTGCCGCCGCTTTCAATGCTGTTACAGTACGTTTCTTGCCGGGCATGATATCGTAAGTTGGCTCGAAATCATTTTCTATATCAACGTTGAGACCCTTTGAAGGCAGATCCCTGATATGTCCCATAGAGGCCTTGACTTCATACTTTGGGCCGAGATATTTGTTTATCGTTTTCGCCTTGGCGGGCGATTCGACAATTACTAATGCTTTTTTAGACCTCGATTTTGCCATATTAGAGTTAAGACTCGGTTATCTGAGTATATTCCCGGGTTTTATCCATTGCTTACTAATACAGGCAGGATAAAACGTTTGTTCACGAATCAGTTATCGGCGATTTTAACAACAATATTTAGAAATGTACAAATATGATTGATGAGCAGGAAATATTACCCTATGCAATTTTCCTAAGGAATTGGACTTGGTATATACCCAAGTCCCCCCCAAATACCTCTCTGGACCTTGTGTAAATCAACATTGCCCGGCTGTGGAACATCACGGTCATCCCACGTCGTTTCTGTTGTACGCTTGTCCTGCCATTTCCAGAATTCACTGTGTCCATCTGCGAAAGAAAAGGTCGTACCTTCACTGTGTAACTTCGGGGGTGAGTCGAACTATGCTTCCGTCGCATATTTAATGCCCCAGGTTCCGGGACTCGGCGGACTTTCATCGAGAAAAACGATTCGTTCTGCCGGTCTTTGAAGCGTATTTAAATTTTTAATTTTAAGCTTCGTATAATCAGCGTCCCCCCAGCCGCCATAACCATTCATGGAATCGACAATCGCATATGTCAGTCCATATTGCTTCGGGGCGTTCGAGCATCTATACAGGTCCAAATCCTTACAATATGAATATAGTTGCCCTTCCCTGATAGCATTGTGCCACTCTTCCTCTGTGCTATTCTCCGCCCCGTCACTCGGCCAGTGCACCCACCAATCAGGTGTAGAAGTAGAATAATTTACATCAGCGCCCGGAATCTTTCCGTCAAAGTCATCAGCATATTGAATCCAGGCTAAGTTGAGCTGTTTAAGATGACTAAGACAAACAGCACGCTTGCCCTGCTCTCTGGCAATATTTAGTGCCGGCATTAAAATCGCCATTAATATCGCTATAATGGCAATAACAACTAACAACTCTATTAATGTGAATCCTTTTCTCTTAAACATAAGATCAATCACCCAATGACTACTAATGCCCTACAATTAAATATGTGAAAAATCTGGCTCGTGTTCTATGACTTTTTACATTTTGTGTCATGAGTTAATGTTTTTCATCCGAATCTATACAATTATATCATATTATGGAATAAGAAGATATGAATAATCTTGATTCACTTTGGTCGCACCAACATTCTTACATGCTCCCGCCCTGCTTTGTCTCTGCGAGTTTCTCAAGCAAATGTTTAAGCTTTCGTATAGCTTTGCCGCGATGTGAGATCTCATTTTTCTCTTTTGTCGTTAATTGGGCAACGGTTTTGTTTAAAGACGGCACATAAAAAATCGGATCGTATCCGAAGCCATTTGTGCCAATTTCTTTTTCGGTTATCAGGCCTTCCAGCGTTCCCCGGGTTTCCAGCAGGATTCTTTCCGGACTTGCCAGGCACAAACAGCAGACAAATCTTGCTGTGCGTTTTTCTTTTGGGACACCTTCAAGAAGTTCCAGAACCTTTGCAATGTTCCTATGATCGATTAATGTTCTATCTTTACTGTTTAGTTTTTCGCCGGAGAATCGTGCGGAATTTACTCCCGGAGCTCCATCCAGTGCATCGATGACGAGGCCTGAATCATCTGCAATAGTCCAGAAATTTGTCGCCCTGGCATATCCTAAAGCCTTTTTTCCGGCATTTTCAGCGAATGTACTGCCGTCTTCCTTAATTTCAATAATCCCTTCGAAATCAGCAAGATTAAGCCATTGAACTTCTGTGCCAAGACAGGCTCTTAGTTCATTTATCTTTCCGGGATTGAATGTTGCAACCAAGATATTCGTGATATTATCGGACACTTATTGAAACGCCTGTTAGTACTGGATTAACCATACGAAATCATTTGATTAATTTGAAATTAATTAATGCCAAAAGAATCCGGACCTTATCATGACAGAAATACATTACTTTTGTGCTAACTACTATCATATTGCATTTAATGTTTTGTTGAAAGCATTAAGTAACAAGATAGGCGTTTGTAGTTATACATGTTTCAGCAGTAACTTAGCCCCCCTGCTGTTATAAGCTTACGAGCTTTGATTCATATTGTAAAATATGTAATATCATGGGTATTTGTCAGAATTGATGATTCAAGCCTTTTTTCCTAAGATGTTCCCTGCCGGACATATCACATCTGATATCAACTTATCATTCGAGAAATAGTTTGCTTTAATTATCGCGGCAAAATTTTCTACATTGGTGAAGAAGACAAGAAATTTTCCTGTGAGATTCTTTAGATAAAAAACCAATTTCGGAACAGCGAGTTTATAATAAAAGACTTGGATTGGCAATTTTATAAATAATATGGTTTAAATGCAACAAATATAATGAATGTTTAGGTTATTAGAGTGTGGCCCGTTTCTTGGATAATATCATTCTCCTTACTTTGTCGTAGAAATTGTCTCGGGAGTCCTTTGGTACTTATTGTTTGAGTGTGTGGTTGTGTAATTTAGGACATTGCTGTTTATTTGAGTGGAATTCTGCCGCCCTGCCGATCATAGTCAGTCTTTTCTCCTGGTTAAATATAATCAATGATTCGGATATATCTGCTGGGTCGTGCTGCTTTAATTCACTATTCTTTTCCTTTGATTGTTAGATGTTTCACGTGAAACAATGGTTTTTATTGTCCGCGTTAACTATTGCTTTAGCACTCCGTAAATGCGGATTGTTATTTTGATTCCATTGCTTTTCCCAAGGGCTGGCAACACATATAAGCTGGATTAGGAGGGCCTGATATATTATGTCCGGCTTAATATGACATATTAAAAATGAAGTGTAACAGAGTGCTCGTGCTCAAGAAGTAAATCTATAAGTTGCTTTCGTTATAATTTGGATCATTGTTATATCGCAATAATCTTGAATATCTCGGGAAAAGAAGAGCTATGTAATTAGCCACTTAATACATGCTGTGTTTGAATAAAAGACAATTTTGATGTGATATTCCATTTGAGAGGTTCTGCGTATCTTTTTTCCTGGTCATTATGATTTTTGGATATATTCAGAAGTTTTGTCGGAAAAAAGTATAGTATAAGTCAGTATTTCATAATTGAATACGAGCAGCCTGTTAATGGTTTGTCCTGGAAAAATAAATTCTGAGATCAACAAGTTTGTTCAAAATTGTTTATGTTTCACGTGAAACATTTTTTAAGAAAAATATTTTTTTGAGTTAGTAAAATTACAGAGATTTCATTAATAATTCCGAAATATCATTTGTGACAAGAATGTATACGAACCAATAATTATGGAACAAGATTATTTTATCGTAAAAAAAGATAGATAGTTTATGAAGGAGCGTCTAAATGGCTATTGTAAAAAAAGAAAAACCAAGGCATCTCGGCAGGGGTTTGGATTCGCTTATTAGTCCGATAACAACAAGCAGATCAGATTCGAGCCGTTTGTTATCGGACCGTGCGATGGATTCTAACTTCCCTATTGATAAAGAGTTAAGTGATGTATTACGGGAAATAAGCCTTGATGATATCTCGCCGAATCCATACCAGGCGCGGATCGGATGGAATGAGCAGGAACTGGCTGATTTAGCTGAGTCAATTAGGGTAAATGGTGTAATCCAGCCGATTATAGTTCGCCCTTTCCTGGACGGGTATCAACTAATAGCAGGAGAACGCCGCTTTAGAGCTGCAAAATTGGTTTCATTGGATACAATACCCGCACTGGTTCGTAAGGCAAGTGATGAGCAATTACATGAATGGTCTCTTGTTGAAAATATACACCGCGTAGATCTTAATCCTATTGAGCGAGCAAAAGCCTATAGTGATTATTTAAACGCCTTCTCATTAACTCAGACTGAAGCAGCCGAGAGGCTCGGAGAGGATCGCTCAGTTGTGGCTAACTACATACGGCTACTTGACTTACCTCAAGATATTAAACAAATGTTAGCTGAAGCTAAGCTAAGTATGGGCCATGCACGCGCAATACTGGCGCTTCCGACAGATGAACTTCGCCGAAAGCTGGCAAACAGGGCAATGGCAGGGCGGCTCAGTGTGCGTGAAGTTGAAAGACTGGTACGTAGGTATCTTGCCGGTACAAATAATAAAAGGATAACAATTCGCTCTAAGTCAGCACATATACAGGACTTGGAAAGGAAACTCAGCAGCCATCTGGGCACAAAAGTAACTATTGAAACTCGGAAAAATGGACAAAGAGGAAAAATTATTATTGAATTTTATTCCTTAGATGAATTTGATGGGATTACAGAAAAACTTGGATTAGCTTGTGGAGAAGAAGTCTAAAGAAATACGGCAAGGACTAATGTGCATAATTTTACAGTTAATAAATCAATAAATTTAGTGTATAATTGAATCCATGTATGATAGTCGATTTGATTGATGTGAGCATCTAAGGCCACGGGGTTTTTTCTGTAGCATTTTGGATTATTTTTGGAGGATATATTGTGAACCGTGTTCTAATTTCCATATTAATATATTTTATTATCCTTCTTAGCATTGTTCCCACATTTGCCAAGGAAAGAGGGGCCAGTCCAGCGATATCACTACACCAGGCGATTGTTGACGGCGACATTGAGAAGGTCCAGTCAATTCTTGCAGATGGCGTTGATATTAACATAAGAAACAAGCTAAATGGAACTCCATTGCACACAGCAACTGAAAAACAACAGAAAGATATTTTTAAGCTGTTACTCGATAAAAACGCTGATATTAATCCAATCAATAATGATGGTGAGACTCCCCTTCATTTGGCCGTTAAATCTGGCCAAAAAGATATTGTGGAGCTGCTTCTCGCAAAGGGAGCTGATGTCAACATCGTCAGTGTGCGACGTGAAAATGCCTTATCGTTGGCACAAAAGAGGGGACATACAGAGATTGCTGAACTTCTGGTTAAGCATGGTGCAACTGAACCGAGCATAGAATTCGATGAGTATGGGCGTGATGGTGGTCGTCGGGGATTGCGAAGGGAAGGGCCTTCTACAGGCAGTGGCAGAGGAATGCAGCGTCAACCGGGAGCCATGCAAGCACAACAAGAGCCAGAAGAAGATATACTTGCCGATCCGAATGAGATTAAAGCCAACATTAAGAAGTTTGAAGGCTTGGATAAGTCGATTGAGGAGGTCGCCGGTAAAAGCCGAATTGGAATGCGTCGATGGCAGCAGATAAAAACTGATAACAGAACTACTCTGGTTAGGGTCGTTAAAAGACAACTCGATGAAGAAGTTGACTTTATACGCAAGGTCGCTCTTGAAGAAAAAGCTAAGAAGACCGCTGATGCGGCCGATGCTTTGCTGGCTAAGAGAATGGAAAGAACTGCAAAGGTTCTTAAAGAACTCGTGGCACAGAGCAAAGAGCAGAGGCAAGGTCGTTCCGGCGTTCGCAGCCGGAGTCGAACAACAACCAGGGGAACCAGAGGAGGAATGAGCTCACAGAATGGCCGCCTTACAGGACAGACCGGAACGAATGTCTCACAGCCGTTAACTGGTCGGGGTGATGATCAAACTACCGAGCAGGTGGACGTGGAAGAACAAAACGAGATTAATCAATGGCTGCAGGCGGATGTTCAGGATTATGATGGTAAAGTTAATTTGTTCACTACAATAAATGAGCAAATTCAGACAGAGTTTATTGTGCTGCGAAAACTTTCAGAAGAGGAGAAGGGGAAAAAAACGACTGCAACTATTGATGGTCTGCTGCTGGCCAGACAACAGCGATTGGAAGAATTGACAAAATATGTGGAAGAGGAAAAAAAGAAGCTTCAGGAAGAGCAGGATCAGTCCGGCCGAACCAGAGCAGGGCAACCGGACACTATGAGACAAGAGAATCAGTCCAGAACAAGAAGGCGAAGGCGTTAGTTGATAATGACAGGGAAGTTAGCTGGTAAAGTCGCAATAGTCACAGGTGCAAGCAGGGGGATTGGCAGAGCTATTAGTATTGCATTTGCTCAGGAAGCAGCAACGGTCGTCCTGGCCGCACGCTCTCTGCCGAAGCTACGGGAAACCGCTGAACTGGTAAAACAAACCGGCGGAAATGCGGAAATTATCGCTACAGATCTTCTTCAGGAAGATTCTATAAAGAGCCTTGTACAGACAGTTGAAAAAAAATTCCGTCAACTGGATATACTGGTAAATAACGCCGGTATTACACACTCCTCAAAGTTCGAAGAAACCAGGACTGAAGATTGGCTGCGCTGCCTGCAGGTGAATGCTACTGCTCCGTTTATTCTTTGCCGGGAGGCTTTACCGCTGTTGAGAAAATCGCCAACGTCCTATATTATCAATATTTCTTCTGTTGTTGGTGTCAAAGGCTATCCACTTCAAAGTGCCTATACCGCCTCGAAGCATGCTGTTCGCGGAATGACGATATCATTAGCTGAGGAATTTAACGGCACAAATGTCCGTGTGCATTTGGTTTGTCCCGGCGGAGTAGATACCGAGCTGATTCCGCAGGTTCGGCCGGATTTAAAAAGTGAAGACCTGATGAAGCCGGAAGAAATCGCCGAGCTGGTACTATACCTTGTCACGCACAAGGGCGTTGGTTTTATAGATGAACTGCATATCCGCAGGACAACCTCAAAGCCCTGGTTTTAATTAGTGTTTGGTCGATAGTGGATCGTATATAACAGATAAAAGGGGCAACTATGCGGATGGTTTGTCAACGTGTTTTGGAAGCGGGGGTAAAAATCAATAACCAGCAGGTAGGCAAGATCGACAAGGGGCTGCTTGTTTATCTGAGCGTTGGTAAAGGTGATACCGAAAGCGATGCCCGGTTCATGGCGGATAAGCTGGTGAACCTGCGTATCTTTGCCGACGATGCAGGCAAAATGAATCTAAGCGTTCAAGATATTTCTGGCGGCATTTTATTAGTGAGCAACTTTACGTTACACGGCGATTGCCGCAAGGGTCGTCGACCCGGCTTCGATGCGGCCGCCGAACCGGCATTGGCACAGCAGCTTTACGAAAAAGTAGGTGATCTTATCACGGAGCAGGGCGTCCCCGTCGAAAAGGGCGTCTTCGGTGGATACATGCACGTTTCCAGTATTAATGACGGCCCCGTAAACTTCATCCTCGATAGCACCAAAATTTTCTAAGTTAAACTTGTCCTGCCCTCGGCCATGAGCTCGGGCCGAATGGAGCTTGTCGAAGGATTGGCTTTGATTGGCTTTGTTTTTTTACGGGCCAAATGCCGCCATTTCCTCGTATTATCTTGTTT
>CAZFOQ010000109.1:0-13836 GCA_964520535.1 uncultured Pirellulales bacterium
TCTCCGAACAACTGTGTCAGCAGCTTGACGTAGGGTGTCTCACCGCAACCGGCACAGGCACCAGAGTATTCAAACAATGGTTCTATCAACTGGCTGCCCTTGACACTTGCCGTTTTGAAGAGCTTCGGGTCAGTGTTCGGAATCGCAAGGAAGTATGCGTAGTTCTCACGCTCCTTATCTCTTAACGGTTCCTGCGTTGCCATATTGATGGCTTTTCGTCCTGTAGGTTTTTTCTCCTGGTCTTTTTCCTGTGCCGGACAAGCCTGCACACACGCACCACATCCTGTGCAGTCTTCCGGAGCGACCTGAACGGTGAACTTCATATCAGCAAAGTCTTTACCTTTGGCATCGGCGCTCTTAAAAGTCTCAGGTGCACCATCAACATATTTCGGATCGTAAGCTTTTATCCGTATTGCCGCATGAGGGCAGACGAAAGAGCACGTCCCGCACTGTATGCAGACCTCCGGTTCCCAGACAGGGATATGAACGGCGACGTTGCGCTTCTCGAATTTAGTCGTACCCGTCGGGAACTTGCCGTCGACAGGCATCTTGCTCACCGGCAGCTTGTCGCCGTGGAACGCCATAAGCTCGGCTGTCACTTCTTTTACAAAGTCGGGGGCATTATCAGGTACCAACTGCCGCATCTTTATCTTACTTGTTACCTTACCCGGGATCTTAACTTCGTAGATTTTATCGAGAGCAGCATCCACGGCAGCGTTATTCATATCGACAACTTTCTGCCCCTTTTTGCCGTAGGTTTTTTGGGTTGCGTCTTTAATTGCTTCGACTGCGATATCGAGTTTGATGATGTTACTTATCTTGAAAAACGCCGTCTGCATAATCACGTTGATTCTGGCACCAAGACCGAGTTCCTGAGCGATATCAATCGCGTCAATAACGTAGAATTTCAGTTTCTTGTTAATAATCTGTTTTTGGACTTCCTGCGGGAGTGTATCCCAAACCTCATCGGGACCGTGTGTACTGGTTAGCAGAAATGTTGCACCTTCCCGTGCCGGGGAAAGCATATCAAATTGCTCCAGAAACGCCGGATTGTGACAGGCAATAAAATCGGCCTTACTTAGAATAAGGTAAGGCCTTCGAATCAACTTTTTGCCGAATCGCAGATGTGATACAGTAACCGCACCGGCTTTCTTGGAATCATATACAAAATAGGCCTGAGCATAATTGTCTGTCAGCTCCCCGATAATCCTGATCGAGTTATGGTTCGCACCGACCGTCCCGTCCGAGCCCAGCCCATAGAATAATCCGGAAAAGTATCCCTCATCGGAAACTCCGAAAGACTCATCGACGTCCAGGCTCGTATCGGTCACATCCTCAATAATCCCTACGGTAAACTCGTATTTTGGTTTGTCCGTGTCGAGATTGTCGAAAACGGCCTTGGCCATCGCCGGCGTGAAGTCCTTCGATCCGAGACCATATCGACCGCCTATGATAACCGGATAGTCTTTAAATGGTGCTTTACCTTTGCCCATTGCCTCTCCGACGGCAGTTCGAATATTGAGGTACAACGGCTCACCAATCGAGCCTGGCTCTTTTGTTCGGTCAAGGACCGCAATTTTCTTTGTTGTTTCTGGCAAAGCGGCAATGAAATCTTCTGTGCTAAACGGCTGGAAGAGCCGGACTTTAACAACGCCGACTTTTTCACCTTTTGCAGCTAAATGTTCGATCGTCTCATGGGTTGTATCCGCGGCAGAACCCATCAGGACAATCACTTTCTCCGCGTCCGGGGCACCAACATAATCGAATAAATGGTACTGTCTTCCGACTATCTTGGCGAATTTGTCCATTGTCTCCTGGACTATCTTTGGAACAGCTAAATAGTATTTGTTCACGGTCTCTCTACCCTGGAAGTAAACGTCCGGATTCTGAGCTGTGCCGCTGATCATTGGCCTGTCCGGCGTAAGACCTCGTTCCTTATGACGGGCAACTAATTTATCGTCAATCATCGCACGTATATCATCCATCGTCAGTTCTTCAACCTTCTGTAACTCGTGGCTTGTCCTGAAGCCGTCAAAGAAGTGCAAGAAAGGCACACTCGATGCCAGTGTTGCCTGCTGAGCGATTAGTGCCGTATCCATGACCTCCTGAATGCTGTTTGAAGCAAGCATTGCAAAGCCGGTCTCTCGACAGGTCATCACATCAGAATGGTCGCCAAAAATAGAAAGTGCCTGGCAGGCTAAGGAACGTGCCGAGATGTGAAAGACGGTGGGCAACAATTCCCCGGCAATTTTATACATATTGGGAATCATCAATAAAAGCCCTTGTGAGGCTGTGAATGTCGTTGTTAAGGCACCGGTTGCTAAAGCACCATGTACTGCACCGGCTGCACCAGCTTCCGATTGCATTTCTGTGACTGAAGGGATTGTTCCCCATATATTCGTTTCACCTTTAGCTGTTTTTGCATCAGCGATTTCTCCCATTGGTGAGCTTGGAGTAATCGGATAAATTGCAATAACCTCATTCGTAGCGTGTGCCACATAAGCCGCCGCTGTATTGCCGTCAATTGTAACCACTTTGCGTTTCATTGTTTCTCCACTTTCTATAAATTAAGAACAAAAAATAAGTTAGCTTCAAAAAGCCCCTCTCTACCCCCTTTGAAACTGTATTAATAGCAGCGATGTTGTCTGATACGCTCAGGCAGAACCGTCAATTATATGGTCTTAAATCGCTGCCGGCGCAACAAAAAGAGCATTTATACAGCTTTTCACTAAATTAAGCAATATAAAATTTGGTCAAACTCAATTATGATGATAAAGAATGACCCCCTTGTACCGAAAAGGTGCAAATACTAACTACATCATTGCAAAATAATGCTGCTATAAGTGAATGCTATTAAGTTAAAATGCTCCCCAATTCTGTTTTCCCGGTATGTAATAGCTCGGGCATATGAAGCGGAACATATTTGAAATCTTGCGGGCTTTGTCTAATTTTGTTTCATCTGCTTCTTTCATTGCGGCCAACTTAGCTCCGAAGACTTCCGAGAAATATTCCTCCGCCGCCTTGTTTTTTTCTTCTTCTGTATTGAAAAGGCTTCGTATTCTACCCAACTCCCCAGTGTTTAGCCAAAAGCCCCCACAGCCGGGACATTCGTCTACCTTGACTTCCTTCTTAACGCTAAAGAAGTGCCTCATCATCACAATATCATCGCATTTGGGACACATCAGACTTTTTGTGTGATCGATGGCTATACTCTCGTCTCTCTCTATTTCTAAAAGCTCTTCTCCGGCAGATTCATGTGGTTCATCGAATTTCTTGAGCTCTAAGTTGTCAAACCAAATACCGCCACAGCCACCTTTGCATATATCAACCGCGATATCCGAGACAGTTATTTCCTGTAATTGATTTTCGCAGGCAGGACATTTCATAATCCGTTATCCTCCAACAAGGTTTCAATGAAATTTTTTTATTCCAATTAGTATTAGCACACGAGATTACTGCTCAAAACCAAAAATATCGAGCCATTGTTTGGTTTCACTCTCACTTAAACCATAACGTTTTGCTCCCGGTTCTTTCTTTGGTCTTTTTCTGCTTAACTGCTTATTCATATTGTTCCAGAATTCTTCCGATTTTACCGATGTTGCTTTTCTTGTACGAGCAGCTTTTCGTAATCTTCTATCGCTGCTGACAATTATCAGTCTTTTAGGCGCAGTGCTTGCACCTATCTTATCCTCGATTACCGTATCAGCATCGGTCCCCAAGCCGGCGAAAAACACTTCGATGTTATTCATATTGTCAAATCCGCTTTTATCCCGCGGCCCCGTGCCATCAAAAATAATCTCGCCGGTTTGCCCGATCAGCTTCATATAGCTGCTTAGAATCCGACACAACTGAATATCACTAATTAGCGCAAGGCTTTCATCGAGCTTTGGAATTGCATGCAACAAGTTATGACCGTCAATAATAAACATAGTCCGCAGTTCATTGTTCTTAGTTAATAGTCTATGGACTTTTTTCTACCCACTATCTGGCTTGAGATTCATGCTTCGAATCTTATCTCTCCGCCGACGATTGTTTTTTCGACCTTACCTTTGACTTTCCAGCCATTATATGGGCAGTTCCTGCTCTTCGAGCGGAACTTTTTAACATCAATCGTATACTCCGCATCCGGATTAATAATGGTTATATCGGCCTGTTTGTCTTTGCTTAGTGTGCCCTTGTCGATCCCGATTATCTTGGCAGGTTTTTCCGTCATTAGTCGAATTAGTCCCGACCAGTCCAGAATACCGGGCTCGATAAGAGCCTTGATATAAAGACTTAGCGCACATTCCAGAGATGCTATGCCGAAGGGAGCTGTTAAAAATTCCAGTTCCTTCTCGCTCTGAAGATGTGGTGCATGGTCTGTGGCAAGGGCATCAATCAGCCCCTCAGCAATTGCCTGCTTGAGAGCCTCAACATCTTTTGCGCCTCGTAGGGGTGGATTGACCTTGTAGTTCGTGTCGTATTCGGCACAGCACTCCTCAGTGAATAATAAATGGTGCGGCGTCACCTCGCATGTAATCGGCAGAGAATCTTTCTTGGCATCTCTTATAAGTTCAACTGATCCTGCTGTAGATATGTGTTGAGCATGGTAGCGAATCTTCCCGGAAGGGATTTTTTTAAGAAGATGAATATCTCGCCACAGCATTGCTTCTTCGGCCAGCGGATCTATGCCGGGCAAACCGAGTATTGTCGAATAATAGCCAGAGTTCATTACCCCTTTGCCGGCAATACGATCATCCTGACAATGCTGGGCAATAACGACATCGAACATCCCGGCATATTTGAGTGCTCTGAGCATAACCGCCGGGTCCTGCACTCCATTGCCATCATCAGAAAAACCAACCGCGCCGGCTTCAGCCATGAAACCCATCTCTGCAAGCTCAACACCGTTAAGTCCTTTTGTAATAGCCCCCATCGTATAAACATGAGTTTTTCTGGTTTGCCTGGCTTTTCGATGGATGTATTCAACATCAGTCTCGTTTTCTATTACAGGATTGGTATTTGGCATACAAACGACCGAAGTAAAACCGGCGGCGACTGCCGCTGTCGAGCCGCTTGCTATTGTCTCTTCTTCCTCGTCCCCCGGCTCACGAAAGTGAACGTGGATATCAATCAAACCGGGTACGACCAGCTTGCCGGCAGCATCGATAACTGTTTCGTAGTTTTGAGTTTTAAGTCTTGAGTTTTGAATTTCTTCACCTACCTCGGCTACCTTACCATCGACAATAAGCACATCGCATTTCTTATCGATTCCATTCGCCGGGTCAATAACACGACCATTTCGTATCAACAGCTTGGTATTCATAGTTTCATTTCCTGACGGGCAGTATCCATTTAATAGTTATTTTGCTTCATTTAAAAGATATTGTTTTGCAGTTTGAAGCACTGTATCACGTCCCTGTATAAGGTCTTGTACGTTCTGGGAAACTTCTATATCAGGCTTTAGGCCGAGTCGCTCAATAGGCCTATCAAGGTAGCCTTTATAAGCTTTAACCGGGAATTGAACCTTATATAGGCCATTTTTTAGTTGATATGTGGTCTTGCGCGAAGAGGCGCCTGCGGTTGCCTGGCCAAAGAGCCGGGCCCTGTGATTGGCCACGAACCAGGAGGCCCATCCCTCGCCGGCGCTGATGCAACGACTATCAATTAAGACTGCGATTGGGCCTTTATAACGTGGCCTTTGTGATTCTTGTGAATCCTGATCCAGGGCGAAATTGATATGTGCGCGATTCGAATCGAACCCCCCGCCGCTGTTTCCTCGCACATCTATAATCACTCCATGTGTCTCCCGTAATTCTTTCACAGCTTCATCAAGTAACGATATTAAATTATTTCCAATCCTCCGGACATAGATATAACCGATGTTGTCGTCCAGCATCTTCCAGGAAATTTCTCCCGAATCGTTAATTCCGCTTTTCGGAACTGGCAGACGCGGCAAATAGCGAACACCAAACTTTGCAGCAAGTTCAAAATCATATATCCTGCCCTCGCCGTCAAGCATCTGTAATTTGACAGTGGCTCCCTTTTTTTCCTGGCGAACAAAGAAATGATACGCATGATAGCGCAGGTAACGCTCGCTGGAATATCCGATGTATTTGCTACGGCGGAGCATGGTTTTTTTGATGCTTTCCTGGGAGTCTTGTCCGTTAATACTTTCCACAATCATGCCGATTTTAACTCCTGCTTTTTCGGCGGGACTGTTTTTGTCAACATAATAAACGGCCGGTCTGCCTTGGTCATCCTCCAGACATGCAAAGCCCGGATCCCATCGAGGGAATGATATATCCGGTAGTTTCGCCGTTCCCGCCAGCAAATGGGCATGACTATCCTCGAGTCGAACAACTAATTCCATGCACAGAAGTCCAAAATCTGCGTCATTCCGGACTTCCTTGGCACGCGGTAAAAACTCTTCGCCTACCGCTTTCCAATCGATTCCTTTCATCTCAAAACATGGATATTTTTCCCCCAGTTCCTTATATAAATCGGAAAACGCCTCTTCATAACTGATCTTTTCACCGGCTTGAGACGAGGATGTTTTCATCTGTTTGATTTCTGCCTGACGTTTATTTTTTGCTTGCCGTCGTTCAATGGATTGCTGAAGTTGGACGTATTGACCCGCCGCCATTAATTCGCCGAAGGTCGTTTTAAGTCCGCTGGGTAGTTCAATTTCTTTTTCCAGATAGGGGCCAATTTGGGCCATGAATCCCCATATTCCGTCGGATGCTTGTGCGTCTAATCCGAATTCATGATATAAGTTTAATATAAACTTCCTGTTTTCAGGGGAAAGTTGTTTGATTTCTTCAAAAACAGGCACAAGATGCTCCGGCGGGTCGTGACGGCTATTGGACCAGCTATTGACGAAGGGGATATACTCCATGACGGTTATCGTATCCGGCTTAATCTCGGCTTGTCCTTCCGTCCAGCCGGGGACGCTGTCGGCGGCGAACATAGCGAAATAAACTTTACCCTCCGGCATACCGTAGATCGTCGTCTTGCCTTTGGGCATTCGGTTACCGCCTATCATATTCTGTATAAACGCCCCGTCCCAACCGGTAAAACCCAGAATCGGATCGGCTCGTGTAGGCGAAAGGCTGACAACAAGCAAGGTTTCATCATTCGGTGCATCCTCGTTCATCTGCAGGATGCCGGTGCCTAAAGGGTGAAGCAAAACGTCGGGCGACTTTCCGGAAGAAACTTTAATATGTTCGGCAACGCCGTGCAGCTCTATTTCTTTTCCATTTTTTTCAAAAACACCTTTAAATTGTTCCGTATCTTTCCATGATTGAGTAACGACTCTATACTCACCGGCGGAAATATTTTTGAAAGTGAATCTGCCCTTTTCATCCGTGGTAGTATAAGCGAGATCCATCGCTTGTTGACCTTTGAGAAATTCATCGGTGAAGGGGCGATATGTTTCTTTAGAAACGGGGATGCCGCTGTTCTGATCGCATAAAATAATAATGGCTCCGTTGACAGGTTGGTCTTGCGTATCAAGCACCCGGCCTGTTAAGGTTTCGCTAAATACTTTATTGACTTTTGTTGCATCTTTTTGTGCCTCTGACCGTTGTTTCTTTTGCTCTATAATTTTAAGTGATTTTTCCTTGTCAATAGTTTTTGGAATCGCTTGAGTTGATTTAATTTTTTCTATAGCTCTTTTTACCTGAGTGGCTATTTCAGGGACGTCACTGTCGAGAAGACCGACAATTTTTCCCTCCACATCGGGTACTGTGAAAACAGTTGAGTATCCCTCCACTCCGGCAAGCAAGTTGAGTGTGTTAGCAATAACTATATTATCTTTGGAATTAAGACAGGTATGTACTTGACTATTGATATCATCACGCAAAAGGCCGGGATTGGCTAAGCCATTTAAATAATACGCTATGATATTGATATCGATATTTCTATGACAAAGAAGTGTATGCAACCAGTCACTAAATAAGAATTTCTGCACTTCATAAGCATTGTCATTGGCGACCATATACCGTAGTGCTTCATCGCATTTTTCACGATCATAAACTTCCGCCGTTAAAGCCGAAGCCATTTCCTCGAAATGTTCAGGTCCCAGTCGTGTTGCAAAAGGTAGAACCTGGTCCCGTTGTTCCCGGTCAAGAGCATTCGGGTCTATTGGCAGGTAATCAATGTTCAACCTGCCGGCTGACACTTCTGAAACCAACCATGTTTTCCAGGCACTTTTCCCGTGAATATCTGTCCTGCCGCTTAATGAATTTAACACATTTCCATATACATTGTGAACAGGCGTATAGTTTTCTATACTATGTGCCCGAATCAGGTCATCTACAAGCTCGCGGTTACCACTTGCAGCCAGCTTTTTGATTGTTTCAATACGCACACTCGAGTCACGGTGGTAAAGCAGAGCAACAGGAGGCAATTCTGCCGATTGACTTGCATAACTACCAGCAGCCAAAATGTATACGAGAAATATGAGGATCGATCTTAACCTTATGAATGCAGTCATTATTTTGTTAATTTCCCTGTCCCTAAAAATTTTTTACTATATCAAAGGTATTACTATTTATTCTATAGGTTCAACCGTTACAACAGTTTCTATCGACATGGGGATTGTCATTCCCTTCGGCATTTGCTGATTGACTGCCATTTTCATTTCGCCATCGGCTTTCATAGTTGCTTTTTTGCGAATCATCCAGCCACTGGTTTGATCTATTTGTAAAGATCCTTCGAACGATCCTTTCAACGATATCTTAGTTTGACCCTGGGGACTTCCCATCCCAGGAACAGTTACATTATCTAAATCAATCTTTGAGCTTATATCTATCGTAAGATCTGTCTGGTTTTTCTCTTTCAGAGTATAAGTACCTTCTATCTCAAAAGGTATCATTGAGAGCCGCATTACTCCGGCTTGCCACGAATTACCTATACGTACAGATTTTTCGGAGAAAGGCACCATCACAAAGTCGACGATATTTTCGAATTTGTCTTCTGTGAACATAGGATTTTTCTTGATCATTTCTTTGAGTGCTTCTACTCTTTTCGCCCGGGAACCGTACCTTTGATTTGTTCTATCTATGGTTCTTTGTGCCTTCTCCTTCAATTTCTTCTTAAAATCCTCGTCTTCGGCATTGGCGACTTTTTCAGCCATTTTCAAATACATTTCATCAAGTCCTGTGAGTGCAAGAATCTTCCCTTCCGGCGAAACTTTCATGATGAAACTTTGACCGATCATAGCCGAATACGTTGGGGCGAGAGGATTATCAGCAGAAATTTCTGGTTTAGTTGAATCATATTCCATCTGCCCACCCTGACTTGCCCCTTTTTCTTTCAATTTCAGATAGGTCACTTTTATTGAAGCAATATTGTTGGCATCGACCTGTTCAACTTCGAACTCTAACTCCGTTGTTTTCGTTTGATTAATATCTATCGACTGCCCCGACATTTTCTGCGATATCTTATTTTCTTCGATGATCCGGAGATTATGTTTCTGTTGAGATTTAAGCCGGAGCTTCAGGTCAATGCCGTCGACGGCATAAATATTGCCGGCCCAAATTCCCATAGAGAGGAAGATGACTACCATAGAACATGCCAACGCAGCAGGATTCTTTAAATCTTTAGACAGGAACATTTTGTTACCTCCTTACATAAATGCCGTAATTTCTGACAAACCTTTTACTTACCCTACTGATATATAGAACGCTTCGTCTGATAGATATTTGCAAAAAAATTCAGGTAAGCTGAAATATTCGGGATAATATCTCTTATCCACGGCATTGATTGTCTGTCTTCTTCCTGTTATTTTGAAAGTTTTAATACTGTATTACTGCCAATAATTATACTTACTTTCTTGACGCTTGCTGCATGGATGCTTGATTCACTAAGAAAAGTGCCGCCATTCTAACTGCCAGACCGTTGGTGACCTGATCGAGTATCACACTATTGCGTCCGTCTGCTACTTCGCTTTCTATTTCAAGCCCTCTGTTGATCGGCCCCGGATGCATAACAAGAATATCGTCTTTAGCCTTTTTCATTCGCTCGACAGTCAGTCCGAAATAATGTGAGTATTCTCGAATCGATGGGAAAGGATTTCCGCCCAGCCTCTCGAACTGAATCCGAAGCATATTAATCACGTCCACTTCCTCAATAACTTCATCGAGCGAGGAGCTTACCTTCACTGGAAGCTGGCTAACTTGTGACGGCATAAGTGTCGGTGGGCCGACAAATGTAACTTCGGCCCCGAGTTTTGTCATTGCCCACATATCACTACGTGCGACCCGTGAATGCGCAATATCCCCCACGATTGCTATTTTCAATCCTTCAAGGCTCCCCTTTATCTTGCGAATAGTATAGACATCCAGAAGACCTTGTGTTGGGTGCTCGCAGAATCCATCTCCTGCGTTGACCACAGATGCATTGATATTCCTGCTTAGAAATTTAGGTGCCCCACCGGCACTGTGCCTAATGACAACGATATCGATCCCCATCGCCTCCAGATTCTTTGCCGTATCGAGCAGCGTTTCACCCTTACTGACAGAGCTGGACTTCTTTGTAAATTCAATAATATCAGCGCTTAATCGGTTAGCTGCCAGAGCAAAACTGTTTCGAGTCCGTGTGCTGTCTTCGAAAAACAAATTCACCACAACCTTGCCACGCAATGGTGGAGCTTTTTTTACAGATCGTGTGCTGATCTGCTCGAAACCTCTGGCCGTATCAAGAATATATGTAATCTCCTCGGCACTGAGCTCCCGAAGACCGAGTAAATGCTTTCGATGCCATTTTAATTGTTTGCTTTTTCTTATTAACGCCATATTTTCATTTTTTGCCTTATTCTTGTTTATTCGACGATGACCTCGTCTTTTCCATCCGATTCAACAAGATTGACCTGGACCAAATTACCCGGGTCGGCATCGCTTTTATATCCGGCATAATCCGCTCTTATTGGAAACTCCCTGCCAGCTCTGTCAACAAGAACTGCTAATCTAATCGCCCGGGGTCTTCCTAAGTCTATTAATGCATCCATGGCTGCACGTGCAGATCTACCTGTATAAAGAACGTCGTCAACCAAAATAATGATTTTGTCGTCTATATCAAAGCCGATTTCAGTAGTACGAACCTGTGGTTGAGTAGTACTCTGAGGTGAATTTAAGTCATCACGGTAAAGCGTTATATCCAGAGTACCACATGGTACATCTTTGCTCAGCTTCCGTGATAATCGCCCTGATAATCTTTGGGCAAGGACCTCTCCTCTGCTGCGAATTCCGATTACGGCAATATCCAGATCTTTAGGCGTATCAGAAATAATATGACCGGTCAAATCTTTGAGAATTTCCTCAATTTGTTTTGAATTTAAGATTACTTTCATAGTTACAGCAATCCTTGAGACAGGCCAATCCTGAATATTGCTCGAAGTATAGCAAGTGTGACCGATAAAGGCAAGATTTCTCACTAACTTTTCAAAAATACGTGTTATTAATACTGAAAAATCTCATAATGCCTACGTTAACAGGATTATTTTCTTGAAAAAAAACCCCTTTTATAGTATCATAATAGCAAGAATTCGGAGACAAGAAATTATCGGCTAAGGAGGCTGGCAATCGGGGTAGCAATTCTGTCTCTTTAGGGTTTTCGCGCAATCTCTGGAGTTGTGGAGTGGCAGGAATATCAAAAAAACCGCTGAATTTAGGTTTGATAACCTTATTCATAATGCTTTCAGGAACAGTCTGCACAATAGCAAAAGCTCAAAGTCCTGAAGGTAACAAAATTTTCCAGCCCAAGGGATTAGAATATGCCGGCATTTATAACTTGAGGCGGATTGATCCTGCTCTTACAGGTGAGGGCGTAAAATTTGGAGTCATCTGTCGTAGTTTTACATATATTGACGACGAACCACAAAATGATTACCGCCCTATTATTGAGCATAACTGTTTCAGAGACAAGAATTTTAGTTTCCATGACGGCGGTGAATTAGAGGTAGGTATTTCGCCACATTCGACAGCAGTTTGTTCGATACTATTTGGTGAGGATCCCAATGCATATAATCCACGGATCGGACAATTTTACTATCAGGGTACCATACCACAGGCACAGGTTGATATCTTCGAGTTTAACCATTTTGTATTCAATAACGTAAACAGCCACACACCTCCAGAAGCAGATATCATTACCGCTGATTTTGGTTATCCATTTGAGGAATGGTGGACAAGGGGAATTGAGTCATTAGTTGAACATTATGGGATTATTGTTGTAGCCGGCATAGGTAATGGCTCTGATGCCTATGACTCTGTTCTCTACCCTGCTGCCGGGGCTAATGTTATTGGTGTAGGTTTGATCAGCTCTGTAAATAATGAAAATCCTGAAATTAATTTGGCATATTTTGCATTAGCTTATCCCGAGCATTCGAGCTTTGGACCGACCGGAAACGGACGGTGTAAGCCAGATATTATTGCTCCGGGAAATTGTTTAGCTGCGGATGTAAATTCTCACAATCAATATGAACCAACCGGCAACTGGTCCAGTTTCTCGACACCGATTGTTGCGGGTACAATCGGCATGCTCGTTCAAAAGGCTAAGCAAGAACCCGGTTTGAGTATGGCCGTATCGTCTCAGGGTGGAAATTGTGTCATCAAAGCAATCTTGCTGAATTCAGCAACAAAACTGCCTTACTGGCATAAAGGCCGGTTACACACCGATGATGACCACTTTGCTCCTTTGGATTATATTCAAGGGGCGGGTATGCTAAACGCGGTAGGCGCTTATGAACATTTAATTGCCGGTATGCAAAAACCGGGCAGAGTATCAAAAATCGGGTGGGACCTGAACCAACTGGATGAAAATGATACTGTCGAATATATATATAGATTCACTCTAACAGAGCCTGCTGATAAGTATATAACTGCCACAGCAGTCTGGAATAGACACTACGGAAGCGTTTATCCTTTTGAACCGCTGACAGAGAAAGACAGTAATCTCCGCCTTGAACTTTGGGCTGTAGATCCTAACGAACCTGATAACAACTATATTCTTGATTACAGTGATAGTACTATTGACAATACAGAGCACATTTATACACTCTCAGATGCCAGCTATACCAACTACGAAATTATTGTCTCAATCAGTGACATTGAAGATAAAGCTCAAGAACCGACGACCCAGAGATATGGCTTAGCCTGGAATGTTAGCTCCAGACAGGAGAGTGACAGTATATTGTGGTATGACCTTAATGCCGACGGGATTGTCGATGATTCAGATTTAACTATTATGCTAATGAACTTATTGGACAGCGGTAAATCTCCCGAAAGTTACTTTCTCGGTGATATAAAACCTAATGGTACAATAGATGTGAATGATTTGAAGGAACTTTGGGACCACAATAATCTGCAGGCCGATTGGCAACGCAATCAGTAAAGTATAATCACACAATCTACATTTGAGAAACAACAGTATTTTGTTCTGTTGCAACTTGTAGGAAGAAACGAATTAATGGGCAGTCATCTCAAAATCTTACAGCTCAACTTGATATTTGCCCTGTTCTTTGCAGATTCTATGGAAGCCGGTTATGCTCTATTAAATACGAGCCAGAACGAGATTAGTGGCAGTGTTGTAATTAATGAAATTCACTACGACCCTGACGTTAAAACTGAGTTGGTTGAATTTATTGAACTCTATAACACAGGCCCAACCGATGTTGATCTTGCCGGCTGGTATTTTAGTGATGGAATCACCTATCAGTTCCCTGCCGGAGCAATACTGCCGGTCGATGGTTATATCATCGTAGCACAGAATCCAACTCATGTTCAAACCAAGTGGAGCAAAGCTAGTACTATGTCCGTGCAATAAAGTCTGTTAGGTCTTTTTGCCGATAGGGTT
>CAZFOQ010000110.1:0-13820 GCA_964520535.1 uncultured Pirellulales bacterium
TCAAAACGGCCTGGTCGTCTTAAGGCGGGGTCTATAGTATTGGGAATATTCGTCGCACCTATAACTATAACGTGACCTCTGGATTCCAAGCCGTCCAATAAAGACAGAAGCTGGGCGACAACACGCCTTTCAACCTGTTTTTCACCACCCATATCCTCTCTCTTTGGTGCTATTGCATCAATCTCATCGATAAAAATTACGGCAGGGGCATGTTTCTGGGCATCTTCAAAAACACTTCGCAGCCGTGCTTCAGATTCACCATAAAACTTGCCCATGATTTCGGGGCCACTTATGCTAACGAAATATGCATCTGTTTCATTGGCTACAGCCCGGGCGGTTAATGTTTTACCCGTACCCGGCGGGCCATACATAAAGACTCCTTTAGGTGCTTCGATACCGAGTCTGCTAAAAACCTCCGGGTATTTCAGAGGCAGTTCAATCATCTCCCTTATTCTTTGAACCTGGGTGCTAAGTCCCCCAATATCTTCATAGGATATTTTGGCTTTCTCGATTTTGCCTTCTTTTGACTTTGCCCTTATCAAGGTTGCAGAGCCGACAGATACCACACCATCCGGTATTGTGTCTTCCACTAAAAAATCACAGGTCTTAGTGCCAAACAATCTCGCCCTTATTTTATCACCGCTCGTTAAGGGCAAACCTTCTATGAGAGAACCGATGTATTTAGCATCTTTATCCTTTTGAAGCACCCCTCCGTTCGTCAAAGGGGCAAGCGTGATTTTCCTAGCGGGCTTGCTTTCAACTTTTTCAATTGCTACCTTTTCGTCAAGACCGACTTTGGCATTCTCTCTTGTAATGCCGTCTATCTGTACTATTTTTTTCCCTCTGTCCTCAGCATAGCAGGGCATCACCTTGGCAGTGGTCTTCCTTTTTCCTTCTATCTCTACTATCTGGCCCACATCCAGACCCAAACTCTTCATATCTTCAGGGTCTATCCTGGCGATAGCCCTTCCCACGTCTTTAGGTAAAGCCTCCTTTACTTTAAATTGCTTCATACCACATGGCCTTTCTTACATTTCTAATTGAACAGCTGATTCTTAATATCCGCCAATGTCATTAGACCTTTGATTTCATGGGAACAGGCAGGAACAATTGTTGTTCTTAACCCATTAAATTTTCCTTTTATGAGTTTTATATACCTATCCTGTTCTTTTCTTTTTTCTCCACAAAACTTACAGCCGTCTGATTCCACAACGTTATTTATCACCATCTGCCTGACCTTAATGCCAAAATTACCCAAATTGCTTATTAGCCTGGCAGTTTCTAAAACCGCCATATCTTCAGGAATCGTAACTGCTATAAACTCACATCTGTTTTGGTCACGCAACAAATCCTCTAATTTTTTTACGGTTTTCTTCATAGATAAGAGAAAGTCATCGCCTTGGTCCGGATCATACTTACCGGCAAATCTCTCAACCATATATCTGTACTTCCATCTCATTTTTGCCATCACCTTGACCCAGTCATCCAATAGCTTTGGTGATGTTAAAAGCCTCAATGCATGACCGGTAGGTGCGGTATCCACTATATATTTATCGAACTTTGCTTCGTCTACCAAATCTACCATCGTCTTAAAACCCATCACTTCATCCATACCCGGGATAGGTAAGGCAAAGACCGAATCAATGTCTTCAGCATCCAGGTTGGTGCCGGTTTCCACGATTTTCTTTATCTCATCTTCGTGTTCAGTTTTGAATTTTAAAAGAGCGTTTTCTGCGTTTACTTCAAGAGCACTTAGGTTTTTTACCCCTTTTATCTCTCTTGGCTTGTCGTCAAGCTTCTGTTCCAGGCTATCAGCGAGTGAATGGGCCGGATCAGTCGAAAAAATCAGCGTCTTAAACTCTTCTGCCAAATGCAAACCCGCAGCACATGCACAAGTTGTCTTTCCTACGCCGCCTTTTCCGCCAAACAGGATTAACTTCAATGGAGTTTCTTTTAGCCCTTTTAATCCCATTTACTTTTTCACCTTGATCTCTAAAATGCCATTGTTGTAAGAGGAGACAAGCGTATCTGCCTGCACCTTTGCCGGAAGTAAAATCTCTTTGTGGTATTTCCTGTCTCCTGTTTGTGCTGAAATATCAAGAATGTCTTCTTTCAGATCTAACTTAATATCAGCTTCGTTGACACCCGGCATTTCGGCATAAATACGAATCTCTTCGTCCTCATCAAAGACATCGGTGAGAGGTTCTCTTTCCTCCTCGACTTTAGGCCCTTCAGTAGTCTTCTTAACGTTTCCAAATGACTCAACTACAGGTTTGCCTCCAACCGCTGTCTTGACTGAGAACCCAAAAACCCCTTTCATGCCTTCCTTAAGATTGCTTAAGTCGATCTCGCCTTCTTTATTGATTTCGCCGCCCGCTTCCTTCAACTTGGCCGCCAGGTCCACCAGATTTTCAATCCCTTTGAATAGACCTCCTAAGCTTAACTTGCCTATGCCGAAATCAATATCGAAGTCATCGTCTTTCTTCTTTTTATCTTTAGCCATTTTTTTTATTCCTTTAACAGGTTCTAATTACTTGCAAAATTACACACCATCGCAGACACACACGTTATTATTCAATAGTTTACGGTCAATGCTTTGAGGGGCTTTTGAGGCGCGCTTTTAGTGTCCTTGTTTTTTTGCTGCTCATACGCCTGTTTCTGTAGTTTCTCGATTTGGTCGTTGACACCAGATAGATTCTTCTTGACCGTGTTTCTTCTTTTGTTCAGGGCAGCAAGCTCTTTTTCCAATCTACTCTTTTCCATCCCGAGCACGTATAAATCCAGGTGGGCCGGTCTTTTGATCTTGGGAATAGATGTTGCACCAATAGAACGCACGCTTTTTATATCGCTTAGGTTTGGTAATTGTTGTATAGTTCTCATTTAATTGGCCTCCGTTTTATACTTCAATCAGACTTTTTTCTTTCTGTTTATTTTCCTGCACAATTTCCCTCTCAGCATCAGCCTTGGGGAAATCACTCTGACCAGCTTTAACAGCAGCGGTAATTGTTTCGTTGATGCCAAGCTCTTTTATTACAAGCTCTCGTACAATTTGTTTAACTTTGTCCTGATTTGTTTTTGAGCCAACTCGGCTTGTCTCTGATGCCAGAATATCCTGGCACATCTGCATAAACATGTTATTTGCCTTATAAGGTGTTAATTTTCGGACCTTAAGTGTCTTTGCAATCATAATGCAACCTCGAATGGTAGGTGCAAATTCACATTTGCCCGATTCCCTCAAGCCTCGCACAATATTGACTATCGTTTGAACATGAGGTTTAGATAGTTTGGACTTGGCTTCTGTTACAGCTACTTCAGTTTCATAATCAAAGTAGTCCAAGTCCATTGTTATCATTCTGTCTCTTAAAGCGTCCTGGCTTCTGTGAACGCCGGCATACTCTTCGGGATTTGATGTAAAAATGGCGGTAAAGTTCGGATGAACTTTTAAATAAGGTTCCTCGCCATCTCTCGCTACAGGCAGATCCATCATCTTTTCCTGCAAGATAGACAGCAAGATATTGTTTGCCTCAGGCCGAGAACGTGTAAACTCGTCGTAAACAAGTGTAAAACCGTATTTACAAGCAACAGTCAGACGATTATCCACCCACCGTTTGACCATGTCCTCTTCAGTTTTCAAAACTCTCGAAATGAAGCGATCCACCACCTTCCTGACTCTATAACCATGCTCACCGCCTACAAGGTCAGAAGTAGTGAACTCCTCGTCTCCATGAATCATTACCACAGGTCTGCCGAGCTTACTTGCCAGGTGCATAGCCAGTGTCGTTTTGCCGGTACCGGACGGTCCCCTTAAATGAACTGGAAAACCGGCCTCAATGTAATAAAGGGCTCTGCTGGTAAGGTCCTTTACGTAGTTTGTTTCCACAAAGTCCGGCAGAGCACTTGGCTCCAATACTGTTGTCATCTCATCAATCATTTTGACAGACCTCCTTGCATAGATTTCTCTTAACTGTTGTTTTCCTAACAAAACCTTTGCCGCCACAGTTGCTGCAGGGAAGGTTTTCGCTTACTTTGTGGCCTTTGCCTTTGCACTCAGGACATTGTTCGCTGCTGCCTTTATTATGCGTAACACTGCCTTTGCCTTCGCAGGCGGTGCAGCTTATTCGTGTATGCGGGTGAACGCCTGTGCCTTTACAGAATGCACACTCGGCTATGGGGCCCTCTATATGTACTTTGCCTGTGCCGGCACAAACCTGGCAGGTAGCATGTTCACTCAACAAGTCGAAAGGGTCTTTACCCGTACCCTTACAGAAAGCACATGTTATCCAGCGCATATTACCCCATCCTTGATTTATCGTTTCCTAAGCAGCTTAACTTTTCAGTGGCTTTTTTCTAAGAGCGCCTTTTCTTTATTTCTTCAAGATACTTTGCCACGATATCTTTGCCGCCTAATCCAAAGGCAATTGCCAAAGCAAGGCAAACACCGCCAAGGATAATATTGAAGGTGGCAGTTACCAAAAGCGACGCAATGCCAAGCTGTTCCAGCGAAATAGTTACTGCGAAAATAATAATTGCCCACCGGCTTACACCGGCAAATATCTCCGGTTTGGGCAAACTGGCATTGCCGGCAGCCGTGCGAACTATTCCTGAGACAAAACTGGCCAGAAACATAGCAACCACCAGAACAAGCAAGGCTGCTATGACCTTCGGGACATAAGCAAATAAGCTTGCAAGAACATCGGAAGCTTTAGGCAGCCCCAGAGCATCAACAGTCATCACGAGCACCATAATCACAATCAGCCAATAAACCAGGCTGCTTATCACCTCTCCGGCGGAAATTTCCAAATTGCCCTTCTTTAGAATTTCTGATATACCCGCCTTATCCGCCAGTGCATCGAAGCGGATTAACTTAAGCAACCAGTCAACTATCCGTTTGATTGCCTTGGCCACAAACCAGCCTACTATCAAAATTACTAATGCACCAAGCAGGACAGGAAGATAAGCCATGATTCTGGTCAACATTTGGCTGACCGGCTCAACAATAAGATTTTTCCATTCTAATACAGCTAGCATTTTTTGTACCTCCATGTTAAATTGTTAACATTAAACGCTTATCTTTTTACTTCTCACAACAATAGTCCTACACTACACGTCAATTCTCACTGTTTTTTAGACGCCGGCTCCGACTTTTCGGCTGCTACTCTTCTTGGTACTTCTTTTTTTGCCTTGGCCTTTGCGCGTTGCCTGCTTAACTGTCTTTACCTTCTCGCCGGCATCAATCTGGGGCATCATAAAGCCAGCTTTTCTTGCCCTCGTTAGAGCCGCTGACATATTTTTCCAGGCCTTCTTTGCCTGAGCCATACCAGCACCGAATTCGCCAACAAGCTTGTCAGCCTCACCCAGAATTCGTTCAACCTCCGCCTGTATATCCTTTATTTCCCTGGTGAGCTTAGCCTTCATTTCCTTGGACATGTGCTTGTGGTCTTTCTGAAAACTATCCAGCATTGAACCAACACTACTAACAAGACCATTAACAAAATCTGCCAAATTCTTTGTCTGTTCCTTGCTCATCTGCCTGTTTTCCTTATGGAACTGCTGGATCATGTTTCGAGCACTTTTTAGCATGCCTTGCACATTCTTTGATAAACCATTTACAAAACCAGCCAGATCCTTGGACTGTTGCGCAGCCATTTTCTTTCTATCCATAGAAAACCTGTTGAGGGTCTCATGGGTATCTGCCACTAAACCACCCACCGCCTTTAGACGAACATCATTGGAAATAATGATGTTCTCCGTAAGCTTCTTCATGTCTTCAGCTATTGCCATTACCATTTCGAATCTCCTTTCTAAACCTTTTGAAAATAATTTGAATTTACATAAGAATTTGTTTTTTGCTTAATCTCTAACAATGGTATGTTCTCAGGTTCTCTGCTTTCTCCAATAGGTGTGATCACACCCTCGATCTGAGTTATTTGGCCCTTGTTATTAAAAACGGCCTCACCCTTATCACTAACATAACGCAGTGAGCCATTCTTGTGGACAATTCGGTACTCTATATAAAAAGATGTCCCCTCATTTTTACATCGAGCGAAAGCATCGAAAACAAGGTCTTGATCATCAGGATGAATCATATTCGCCCAATGTTCTCTATCAGCCAGTATTTCATTAGCGTCATAGCCGCTTAAGTCTTTAACTTTGCCAGGAAAACAAATAATTTCTGGTTTCTCCGAAGGCATGGCAACGTAAGGAATGTCGCCAATCGTATCAATCAATCGATGAAGCTCGCTGCTCAAATGACTTAGAATAGTTTGTATTTTTACCTCGTTCATTCTTATATTTTCGAATACGTATAACGTTTTGATTTATTATTATTTTTCTGAACCGAGCTTATGTCTAAGCCGTGGACAAGATTTTCTAACTCTTCGTCAGGAGGACTTGCGTCAAAAGCGGAAAATCCATCTTTATTGCCATATGGTTGTTCTTCAGGTTGTTTCGTATGCATTAATTGTTTTGACTTTAGAATACTAAACCGACGCTGTGTAAAAAGCTTCCGAACGGTTCCTGAGAGGATATTGGCGTATTTGCCCAAATGAATCGCCAGGGTATCTGGCTTCACCTCCAGAACTTCGTTAAATTTTTTTAATTCGGCTTTTATATGGGCTTCCAGTTCTTTTATGTCTCTGTCGATTTTTTCCTCAAAGGTTGGGCTTTTCTGAAAATATTCCAATACAAAACCTACTTTTCCTGTTAGAGATTTGACCCAGTGTGCAAAATCAACCATGGCTTTTACTTGATCTGGCGTCATCTCCTTATGCTGTCTCTTTTTGCGCTCTTTAAGCCAGTAAAATCTTGTCAGCATATTACTCAAATCCTTTACGAAGTTCTCCACTCTTTGTAACCGCTCATTAGCTTTTCTTTCTTTTTCTGATTGCTCTAAGACCTTCTGGGTATTAGCCACTAACACACCCAAGGCTTTCGCCTGCATCTGGTAAAAATTTATAATGTTATTTATGATGCCTTTCATAATTATTTGTTGCCTGCATTTTATGCTTCCTGCAGCTCAGCAAGACGCTCTCGCTCTGCCTGCGTACGTTCGGCCTTGAATTTACCGAGCATATCCCTAACCTTCTGGCGTCTTTGCTCCTGGCAGGCTATGCGTTCGGCTCTCTGCCTTTTGAACTCAGCAAGCATCGCCTTAAAATGTCTTATTCTCAGTTCCTCTCCTTTGGCTAAAAGCTCTTTAAGCATTTTTGATGTTTGCTGCTGTCCCTGCTGAAACTCCTTTAGCTTTGATGTAACCTCGATTTTGCTTTCATTCTGCTTAGATAGGATTTCTTTAATTACTGTTTGCAGTTCCTTGACTTTTTCGGCCTGTCCTTCGGTAAGAGCATCTTTGAAGTTTCTCAAACCTTCCCGTAGTTGCTGTACCAGCTTTGTTTGTTCATTAAGATATTTTTGAGATAATTGCCTTACTTCCCGTTCACTTTCGTCTAAATGCGATGAGATAATACCCATCATCCGGTCAAAATCCTTCTTTCGCAGAGATCCATTTTGGGCAAGGTTTTCTCTCAACTGGCTATTGATTTTTTCCCGTTCGGCCCTTGTACTGAGAAGAGATTCCTGAAAATCCTGGAATATCTGACCGGTCGTATCGAAAAATGTTTCAATACTCTGTATTCTGGCTTCGTATGAAGATATGATACTATCAAGAACGTTTTCTTTTTCGGTGACTAAAGTCATTGTTTTGATTTTCCTCTTTGTATGATTCCCTGTGCGAAGAGGTTTTTCTTGGCGGGACATGCTTTTTGCTCCCCCCGTAGCGGTGCATAAGGATGACTCGGCAAGAACCCTCTTAAGTCACCTATCCTTATGCAGCTGTTGCTGTCAAACCAATGGCCTCGGCATACTTCAGATAGGTCTCGACTGAGGCAGCTACGACTCTGGCTTCGATGGCAAGCAGTTCAATGCCTACCAAAGAGACTCTCACCCAGGCATCAACTACGATACCCTTGTCCAGTATCCTGTCAATAACTTCCACCAGACTGCTTGAACCAATTGCTTTTTCAACTGCCATTTTAGTTCTCCTTTTCTTTCTGCTTTCACAGAAACCAAATAAAATAGAAATAAAAAACGCACGCTACACACGTGCGTTTGAACTTAACTCGATTATATCCACGCCGGAAATTACAACAGGGCTGGTGACGATTCTATTATTATTTTTTGCCCTTTTGATAGATACGCCATGTCTCTTGGCGATTTCCCATCGCAGCCTCATTATATCCCCCATTTTGAATGCTTTTTCCGTTTTGTGAACTGAAAGCAAAAGCCAAAGTTTTCTTTGTGAATTAAACCAAGTTGTGCTTTCTATTACTTTTTATGCAACAGGCTTCGGCATAATTGTGCGCTACATTAACAAGTTTTTCCCTAACCATGCAGGAGCCTGAGGATGTTAAACGCTCATAAAGCAGATAGAATAGTTGAAAGTAATTTGTGAGTTTAAGCAGATAAAAAAGAGTTTTTCAAACAGCCAAGTCTGCTACCGAGAAATTTTTGCTCTTTTCAGCACTAATATTTATCTTTTATACCAAGAGGGATTAAAAGCCAAACTGTCCAAAGGAGCTACCCGGCTATAGCGAATGGATTAAAATAACACTCCATTGGAGGGGGGTGGAGTCAATAGTTGGCTCAGCAACATGTTTTTTTTTCATTAAATTGTAGTTAAACCTTGGCGAATAGCATACTTGGTCAAGTCTGCGAGGTTATCAACATCTGCTTTTTCCATAATCTGCCTGCGATTTGCTTCAATGGTCTTGACACTCAAGCCCAGTTGTGAAGCGATTTGTTTTGCTGACATGCCCTCAACTAAAAGCTGAAGGATCTGCTGTTTCCTTGAGGTAAGGATTGTAGAAAAACGGTCGTCTACGGTGAAAACGCTATCGTTCGTGATACCATCGAGAATGATGTTGGCAATTTGAGGGCTCAGATATGACTGGCCGGTAACAATAACTTTAATAGCATAAACTAAATCATCAAATACACACTCTTTGAGCATATACCCCGATACGCCTGCCCTGACCATATCCAGCACAAACTCTCTTTTGGCATATACGGACAGTGCTAAGACCTTAATATTCGGCAGTTTGCTTTTAATCTGACGTGTTGCTTCGATACCATTCAACTTCGGCATAGTTACATCCATGAGAACCACATCTGGTTGTAGTTCCCGAGCTAATTCCACCGCGGTCAGGCCATTGTCGGCCTGTCCTACTACTTCCATATCACTATGTTTTTCAATCAAAGCCTGAATGCCCTGTCGCAGAATTCCATGATTATCTACTACCAAAACTTTTGTGGCCATATTTGCCCCCCCTAATCAGTTATGTTTCTTACGTTTTATTGGTGCTGCCAGCGTAACTCGCGTTCCCTGGTTCGGCTTAGAATCAATCTCAATACTACCACCAAGGTAAGTTAACCTCTCGCGGATACTAAAGAGTCCAAAACCTCCAGCTTTATTTGAAGTGAAATTTTCTATTGGAGATATAAACCCGATTCCATCATCTATTACGTTAATACATATATTATTTTTTTCTGTGCAAATAGATACTTTCACGTTCCGAGCCTTGGCATGCTTAATAACATTAACCAATAATTCCCGCACAGCTCGGTATAGAAGAGCACAAACGTCATCGTCTAATGGCTTGGATTGACCGTCATCCTCAAACTCAGTTTTGATTCCATGTTTTTGCTGAACTTCTTCATTGAGCCATTCCCGGATTGCGGCCTCAAGCCCAAGCTCATATAAAGTGGGAGAACCTAAATCGAATGTCAAAGACCGCGTGTCTTGAATTATCTCGTTGATATCCTCATAAATTTCATCCAGCGGCTTACTCAATTCTGTTGGCAATTCTTTCTGCCGAAGTGAGCCCAGGTTGATCTTGAACAAGATTAATTTTTGCGTAATCTGGTCGTGTAGCTCAATAGCAAGCCGTCGACGTTCACGTTCTTCTGTTAATGACATCTCTGAGGTAAGGTCTCGGAGCAGTTTTTGATAGTCCAAAAGCTTCTTTTGAGCCCGCCTCTGTGAGGTAATATCCCAGAAGATACCCAGTATTCCAGTAACATTGCCCTGTTTATCCCTCATAGGTGTTTTGACCGTATGAACGATTACCTCTTTGCCTTCCCTGATATATTTCTCGTTAATATCTTCGGTTTTACCAGATTTTATAACTCTTTTGTCATCAGCCCTGTATTTATGAGCCAGCTCTTCGGGGAAGAAATCGTAATCCTTTTTTCCGGCAATATCTTTGGCTTTAATTTTCAAATCCTTGGCGTAATTTTTATTACAGGATATGTAAACCGAATCCTTATCCTTGAGGAAAATCTTTTGAGGAAGGTTTTCTAAAAGCGTTCTATATTTCTTCTCGCTTGCTTGTAGTGCTTCTTCAGTCTGCTTGCGCTCGGTGATGTCTCTAAATATACCTACTAAATATCTTTTTCCGGCTAACGTTATCAGAGCGGAATTAACATCCGCATAAAAGACACTGCCGTCTCTTCTTTTTACAGGAATATCTTTGGCCAGCGCAAATCCTTTCTTCACTTGAATCTCAAACTGATCTACAACATAGGGTATATCTTTCTTGGGATGGATATCCATAACTCCCAGATTTTTAATCTCTTTCTGACTATAACCCAGCTTTTGGCAAATCGTTTTATTTCCCATTAAGAATTTCTTATTTTCCAGATCCGCTAAAAGTATCCCGTCGATTGCACTGTCAAAAATAGTCTCAAACTTCTGTTCAGACTCTTTCAGCACATTCTCCATCTTCTTTCGCTCACCGCTCTCGATGACCTCCCACTTGCCTTTTCGTCTGATAATGGCAGATTGGTGACAGCTAACAACATCTATAATCTCAGATGTTCTACATTCATCGATACAATAGCTGCATATGGCAAGCATTCGGTATTTGCCGATTGCTTCATTCACTTCCCTTTCATAATCAGCAACTTTTCTCCAATCCTCTTTTTCAAACCCGCTCATATTACCTGTTACCCTCATACCAGCGAAACCAGAGGACAGGGCTTGATTGAGTTGGTCAGCCCACGCGTTAAGAACCCTTTGCATGTTAAAAACATTATCTTTGAGATACCACTCCGAATCTGGAACGATTAGGATTTGCTCTTTTCTTAGATACCGGTCAAAATTGGGTATGACTTCTCTCAATGTGTCCTTGGCCTTTTTTTCATTAAGAGGCTCGGAAGTTACCCACATACAAAGCTCATTGCTTTCCAGTCCAGTTTTAAAATAGGGAACCAGAATATCAATCAAATCTTCTTCGGTTTCGTAAAATAGGCAAAAGTGCGAACCCCAGGGAACATCACCTAAGAGATCAATTCCAGTTTTTCTAGCGGATTGTTGTTTGTTGCTTAGCATCCTTGCAAAGCCTCTGATAATAAAGAATTACGGGATTATTTCCAAAAGGGGCTTCGCGTGTAGTCATAACAGCAGACAGAACATTCGAGGGAAACTGAAAGAAACCAATCGATGGATTCCCCTTCTATGTGCCCCCAAGAACTGTCCCTTTTTCGGCACATAGGTAACTGCTGAATCAGCAATATACCTATTTTTAATCATAGCTATCCCCCATACTTATATATATCGAGCTATATGCACAAAAAACATTAGATCAATAAAGATTTTGACCTTGAGAAATCTTTTTTTATCACCCATTTGAAGGCCAAACCAAACCTTAAGGCAGGTTGATAGCATAAAAAAGGCGAGGTGATGGGACCGGTTGGGGGGAAACCGACAGAACCATGCTGCCTCGCCGAGGTTTTAAGTTATTGGAAACGATAATCTTTTCTGACTGAAACTGTTTTTGCTATAAAAAAAACAATATCGGTCAATCAAAGACCGTTCCTTTAACAAATTGGGGAAACAATGGCAACTTGCTGATAATCTCGTTGGTAGGCGGAAGACCGAAACACTTTAAATCCCTCCAAGCAAGGGATTGAAGAAGTATTAACATCATTTTTGTAACCATTGCTCTATCGGCAACTGATTCACGGATTGGCGAAGCACGGGGTCAACATTCGTGTATATTTTGTTTGTAAGTGTCGGCGATGAGTGTTCCAAAAGTCGCTGTGTAACAGCCGTTGATACGCCATTTTGAGCAAGAATTGAGCCGAAGGTCTTGCGATTATGCCGAGCTCGGCATAATCGCAAATATGCCGACACTCCGATTATGCCAAGTAAAGTTCTGTATAATGGTTCATTAAGCCGAAAAATGGCCTATATTGCACAGTTTAATAAAGCATACTCGGCATAATCAGAGGCTGTTGAGGAACTCCAATAGCTCATCATCTGGTCGGAAACGCTTCAATTTTACATCTTTAGGTGCCACCTTGTTAAGAGCCTGTTCTTTTAATTTCATATCAGCATGCAAATATACCTGTGTTGTTTCCACTTTTTCATGGCCAAGCCATAGAGCTATTACAGTTCGATCCACCCCGTGATGAAGCAAATCCATCGCGGTGCTATGACGAAGAACATGTGGTGATATTTTTTTCTTCTTTAGTGTTGAGCATTGTTGCATCGCAACTTTAACATGTTTTGCCAATAAATATTCCACACCATCGCGACTAAGTTGGGTGCCACGAGCATTGGGAAAGAGCGGTTCTGATGAATCACATTTACGTTCTTGTATCCATGCACGTAAAGCGACTACTGTGTTTTTCCGCAATGGCGTACAACGCTCTTTGCGTCCTTTGCCAGTACACCGCACATGGGCACCTGTACCTAACTCAATATTGTCGCAGCGAAGTCCTATTAATTCAGATACTCTCAAACCTGTTTGTACTGCCAGTAAAAAAAGTACCTTATCACGACGACCAGTCCAAGTACTTTGATCTGGTGCGGCAAGAAGAGCATCGATTTCAAGTCGTGTCAAGAATTCAACTGGCTTATGTTTAAAACGCTTATTCGGAATGGCCAGAATGCGTTGAGCCAAAGCACTGTGACAGGGCTCTTCAAGTGCAACATATTTGAAGAACGAATGAATTCCAGCCAATCGAACATTTCGGGTTCGAGCTACATTGCCTCGTTGCTTCTCAAGGTGCTCAAGGAAATGGCCAATAAAAGTGGCATCTAAATCTTCTATCATTAGCTTTGATGGCTCCTTGTTGAGACGTTGTTTAGCAAACTTCAGAAGCAATCGAAAGGTATCTCTGTGACTTGCAATTGTATTTGGGCTTGCTTTCCGTTGACGTATTAGACGATCCGTAAAGAATGACTCCAACAATGTGGGAAATGTGGCTTTGATAATCATTGTCTTAACTCTCCTTTCCTTTTTCCAATCTAAGAGCAGCCAGATGCAGAAGCTCTGGGGTGGCTGAAATGTACCAATAAGTGTCAGCGACGTGTCTGTGCCCCAAGTAAGTTGTTAGCACAGGAATATTATTTTCAACATCACATCCAGATTTATACCAATTCAACAGGGTCTTAATAGCAAATCCATGGCGAAGGTCATGAAGGCGAGGACCATAACTGTCGTCCGGACAACGTAAACCTATCTGGTGTGACAGAATTACAAACCAGCGGCGTACTGTCCAGTCTGTCAAACGAGTACCGCGTCCTGATATAAAAAAACTTGGACTCATTGGTTTGGGACATAACTTGTCCCTCAAATGAGCATATTCTCGTAGTTTGTTTATTGTGGAGATATGCACAGGAACAAGTCTCGACTTATCAAACTTTGTCCGGCGGATAGTAAGTATGCCGTTTTTTAGATCAACGTCTTTTCGGTCGAGATTGATAGGTTCGCTCATTCGCATACCAGTTACCGCTAACAATCCAAATAAAGTAGAAA
>CAZFOQ010000111.1:0-2127 GCA_964520535.1 uncultured Pirellulales bacterium
TCTATGTAATCAACTATGGCTTGTGCCACGAGATTCTTTTGAAAATAAAAATTAATCTTGTCACCTATTTGGCATTTCGGCTTGAACCTAAAGGCCCAAAATTCCCAGTTTCCTTCTGGCGGTTCTTCCCAAAAATGTTCGATTGCCCAGTCCGGTATATTTATATTCATTTTTACTCTCCTGTATAAACTTCATTTGGTAAAGGTATTGTTATATTCAGGACTACAAAAGCCCAACGGCGGCATTTTTCGTGGTATTCTTCACGTTCCTTCGTGGTCAAACTCTCGGTGCTTCGAGCAATCTGCAAGCCTATTTTGTCTTTGTCTCTGAGAAACTTCCATTTGAGATAATCGTGTATCTCATCAGTGTCGTGTCCTGTATGCTCGGCTATGAGCTTTACAATGACTCCAAAATAGTAGCCTCTCTGGGCTGATGAACATAAATCCTCATGCTTTTTGATTATGAGGTCTATCTGAGTCCCCGGCGCCCATGTTCCGAGCCAGACTGTAAACTCATCAAACTTGTCAAGCTCGAAGAATTGTTTTTTCGTGATATATCCTGTCCAAATCGGATCCATCAATCTTCTCTTGTAGATTCAATTCCAGCTTGGTAACCCTCTTCATAACCTTCTTCTCTTGCTCTTTGAAGGCATTTTTCACAGGGTTCAATATCAAAACAGGCTTCTCGCCTTGTTTTTGTCGTTCCAGCGGTTGCGTTATTACATATCCCTTGTCTGCAACCTGCACAATAAAGTTCTATATTTACTGGAATTTCAGGCATTTTTATTTTCCATGATGTAAACTGTTTACACTTCGGTAATGGTAATTTTGACCTTTTTGTATTTTTTTGTAACTTTGATTCCGGGATAGAGACGTTTGAAATCATCTTCGCAAAACCATTTCAAATACTGGTATCCCCTACCTTCTTTTTCATATAATCTAATATCTCCATCTGGGTCTTTTTTTAAATATAATTCTCTTGATTGACGAGCCATAATTATTCTCCTTAAAAACCTTGTTTTCAGCCTAATATCCCAGAAAAATGTAAACAGTTTACACTTTTACTATTGTTATGCTCTCAAGGGGTACGAAGAACGGGGAGTTCGGGTCTTTGAGTTTCGTACATTCGTCCAGCGTTGGATAATGACCGAGCTTCGACCACAATACATCCATGATTAAATTCGCATCCAGCTTAACGTTCGGCGATTTGATTTGAGTTACCCAATACTCAGAAAGGAAACGTAAAATTTGTCGTTCCGATTGAGTAGGGGCTGGTCGGGAAGTTGTCTGGTCAAATCTTTGACCGATTTCCTCTTTTGTCGCTTGAGCTTCCTGTTGGGCCTCAGTTTGAGGAGGAGGGCTGGCAGTTTTATGTGATGATGTAGGAGGAGGACTGCCAGCCCCGGTGTTATTCATGTCGTCCGGGTCCTGGACGTCACTAAGGCCGAATAAGCCATTGAGTGCGTATTTTCGGGCATAACTCGAAGTCGAACCTGTAACCTGAGCTTCATCCATACCTTTGCGGGATTCTGTCTCACGGGCAAAGGCAAAAACGCTTACGCATTCACCGCCATCTTTTATTTGTGCGGTCGCTTTGACATAATATCGTTGTCCTATGAGAACAACTTCATCACTCAGGGTCAAAGTACCTTTACCCAATAGCGGTTTGACGGCATCGAGGATCTGTTCTGCACTACGATAATTATAATTGCCGAATTTATTGTGCAGGCTTTTCGGCACTTTGAGTTGTTGTTGGATTTTATTCAATAGTTCCATGAGTTCTCCTTAAAAGTGTAAACTGTTTACAAAACAGGCGGGGCATCCATGATTCCAGTTGTAATTTCCGAGAAAACAAATTGTCTTATGCCATCCATAACATTACGTCCCCGCCTGACCTTGATGGTTAATCTTTCTTTCCAATCAGATAACCTATGAAAAAGGTTAAACATGATATCAAAGATATTAAAATTGTTTGGTATTGAATCACTTGGCTCACCATTGATTTATTCAGTTAATTTACTTGTTTTTTTCCATTCTTATAATTTGTAAAACTTGTATTGCATGGGAACAATTTAATGCGGATTGTGAAAATCTCATTGCATCTTCTGATTTTTCACTTTCAGACGCT
>CAZFOQ010000111.1:2227-13750 GCA_964520535.1 uncultured Pirellulales bacterium
TAATGCGGATTGTGAAAATCTCATTGCATCTTCTGATTTTTCACTTTCAGACGCTTTTTTTATCAATTCATTTACTTTTTGCTCATTTGTATCCATGGGTTTTATCTCCATTTCTTTAGTTTTATTTTTCTATTTTTTTTTGGTGAGCCAAGTGATTTATTGCTAATTGTTTTCATTTTTTTTCTTTCGCCTGAATGCCAGCAGGTCTTAAGTTCTCAAATGCCTCAGATAACGCACTGAGGCGCTGCGTAATGAAAGGACTTCTCCGCCAGTGTTTTAGCCCACCGCTGGCTGGGGCTGAAAATAAAGGCAAAAGTCATCATCCCTGATAGTCCATGCTTTAGCCCTTTTGCTTTCAATGGGGCCGGATTCAACCGTTGCGAACGAGAGAGGACCGGCCCCGGACAGGAACTAACGATACGTCCAAGACTGGATGCAATGTACGAAAAGCCCCTGTGTGTCGATTCTGAGATTATTGAGTTATATCGTTTATCGTACATTGCAAGTACAAACGTATCAGGATATGAAAATACCACAAGAAAAAAATGCGATTGGACACTTAGTATTTCAGACAGAAGTCAAATGGGGGCGGCAACACACCGCCCCCGCCCTATTAAGGAGAGTAAAACCATCATGTAAACAGTTTACATTTTCTTGAGTTCGTCTTTAATATCATCCACTCCTTCTTTTATGTAGCTAATGTCCTTTTTTAAGCCAATAATGTCTTTTTCGCTGCTATCAGCTTTTATCTCGACCTTGTCGATTCTCTCGGTATTCTGTCTGACAGTGGCACAGTAAACCCCCGCCGCCATGAGTATTCCAGCTATGTAAATCAGAATTTTTATAGCACTACCATTTATTGTTTTTGTCATTTATCCTCTCCTGCCAATTTTTCTGCGAGTTGTTTTTTTCTTCTTTTTTCGACCACCAATTAGTGCGGATGGCTCTTCTTCTTTTATAGCTCTATAAACACGCTCAGGTTGAGTATATGGTGTTCCAGTCAATACAGCTATTGATTCAAGTATCTTTTTGAACTCATATTCTGAAATATCCCAATCTTCAAGTGTCTTGATAGGCGTACCAAGTAAAGTGCTTATGGCTTGCATGACAGGAACATCACTTTCCCATCCGTTTCGTTTAGCTTGAATGGATTTGCCGAATAACGGCAACATATTTATTGCCTGCTCACTAAACATTTCTACAACTTCTTCAGGTTCTTCCGGTAGTTTACGATGAGCAATCATCCATATCGTAGCCGCGACAATGCTCATTCCCAATCCTCCAAGTGCGGCGTCTCCATATTTCTTATTCAATAGCATTGAAGGCATATCATAAGTAGCGATATTGAATAGTTGATTCAACTGGTTAGTAAACTGAGTAAATACATTCAAGAACTCAGACGTCCTATATAATTGAGGTAAATCCTCCGCCGCCGCTGCTGGTTGCGTTCTTAGTGTAGCATTTCTTGCTTTTCTGACAGCCTCTTCTTGGCTTAATCCATCTGCTATACCCCTATTATAAACAGCCTTCCAACCAATAGTCCTGGCAATCATATCAAAAAAGAATATCCCCTCTAAACTTCTCATTCCTACCTCTTGATGGATCAACCCTGCCGTACCTGTTCTTGTTTTTTCAAGTTCAGCAAATTCCCTCTCCATTAGTTTATGTTTTACAAACGGATCAAGTTCTCTTACTTCTCTTATTGTTTTCATCGGGTCTATAGCAAATTCTACAGCAGACTGTAAAAGATGTGATATTCCGGCATCGGGCAAATAAAGAAAAACAGAAGGTAATTGTTTCCCCATCGTAACGACATTAAATCCCAAGTAAGCTATGGCTGCATTCTGTCGTATCATTCTTGATATTTTTTCTATATCATTGAAAGACCTGTAAAAGTTCGGATTGGCAACAGCATTGACATAATTTTGTAACCATTTCGTTAAAGCTCTACCACCGCGATTCTCAACTGCTTTTCTAAATTTATTGTTATTAAGAATACTATTCAAATCTCTCACGATAGGGCCAATATTCATGTAATGTTCCTGGGCCGTAACCTGTTCTAACCATACCCCAGTAGCATCAAGTTTGATTGGCTTCTGAAATTCCGGTGGAATATGTTTGCGCTTCAAGGAAGCACCGTGTTCGGCATAAGCCTTTCTCAGCCCTGCTCTATGCAGTAACTCATCAATAATTTCTTGGTCTAATGTTTTGTAGTCCCTCTCTTGCCTCCTCATAGAGAAATAAAACTCCGCACTTCCAGGATCGCGGTTCTCTTGCTCGATAACAGACGACCTATATCGTTCCCAATGTTGCTTAAAGTCGTCCATCATGTAATCACCCCAAGCCTTTTCGTTTTCAGATAAATTACTGATAATGTCGTCAATTTCTTTTTGGGTAAATTCGTTACCATGTAATAGGGCGAGTCTTGACATCGGGTTCTTATTAAATAGATAAACACCTATCATTTTATCAAGAGTCATTCTTTCTATTTTACCTGTTTTAGACTTCTCGAAAGTCATTCTATGTCTTGCTAAATCATATCGAGTAAGACCAAATTCCTTTAGCTTAGCGGTGCCAGGATTCACGCGTTTATCTACCCAGTTCCACGCCTTCGCCTTTGCATCCTTCACACTGTCATAGAATATCTTATGAACAAGTCCATCAAAGTTTGCCCTATTATCAAGCCAGTCAAATATTCTTTGGGGACGCCATGACCATAAAAAACCTTTCGATGTTATTTTGCTGGCTTTGGTTTTTATGGCCTTGCCTTTTTCTATCGTGTCCACCATCTTCTGAACGACTTTTTCGCGGAACTTCTTCTTTGGCTTTTCCGTCAACTCTCTTTTAAGTTTACCCTGTTCTATAAGTGTATCTATCTCAGATGCTATCTGTTCAAGTTCCTCAATGGTGTAGTCAACAAGAGGCTTCTTATAAAGTCTCTCCATCAACTTTGTAGGCATCTTCTCTTCGTGTTCAGGCACTCTGTCAAGGAACTCTCTTGTACGCTGGATGGATTCTTTTGCCTTTTCCGTTTTAACCTTTAAGTCAATCCCTTCTCTTAAAGTCTCAATAGCTTCTCGATAGTAAAAGTCAACGGAGTCGGGTATCTTCTTCTTTATGGACTTTAGAGCTTTTTCCATTCGCGCCTTGGCACGTTTCTTCATTCTGATAGCGGATCGGAGTTCCCTTCGTCCTGCCGCCCATGCCATCTTAGCTTCTCTGGCCTTGCCCTTAACAACGGCTCTCAGGACTTCACCGACAGTCATCTTGGACTCTTGCAAAGTTCCCGGCTGAATTGCCGCCCAAATACGCGACTTGGCGTTCTTAATAATTTTCATCGGCTGGCCTTTGGCCCTGATTACCTTGAATGGAGCTTGGCCTTTTTCCATACCTAATGCCTTTCTTATCTCCGCAATATTTCCCCACATAGCATTTGCAAGAGCAAGGTCGTTCTCTGTATTGATTTGGTTATTATCAAGACGGTTTTTCAAATCGTTAGTCAAATCCTCAAGGGCGACTTCGGCTTCTCCTCTTGTAAGTGGCACTTCCGTTCTCTTAGTAGGCCATCCTTTTTCGGTAAAGCCCTTAATCTGTTCTTTCGTCCATCCCATAACATCAGCAATCCTTCGCTTCATACCCTCGGTAACATTGCCAATATAAAGACGTGGTCTGACTAATTCGGCCTCTTCAGCCTCAAGAACTTTTTGCTCCTCCGGCGTTATCTCCTCCTCGGTCAACGACTCAACTTTCTCTGCCTTTGCTTCAGGGGCTTTCTCGACCTGCCCGGCTTCTACAGCCTCCGTTTTCGCCTGTGGGGCTGGCTTGGCCGAAGTCGGCTCAACTGGTGTCGTAGGTATCTCAGGAGCTTTCGTCGGCTCAGCGGGCTTCTGGGTGGCTTTCTGATTTGATGGTTTCTCAGAGGCCATATAGAGGGCATTTCTGAACATAAGACCGCCGCCCGTTATAGTTCCACCGAGAAATGCTCCACCGGCCATTGCTCCGAGTGTTCTTTGAACGGCTTCGTTCCAGTCAATATCACGATACGTACTTTCGCCAGTTAAATGTGTGACTTCCTGAGTCCCTTCCTCAAGAGCCTCGACAATCGTTGCAGTTGTAAAAGCTGTCAGCGCTTTACGTTTGAAACTTGCAGTTGCTTTTTCTATAGCCTTTTCTACATATCGACCACCGAAAGCCTCAATAGCTCCACTTATAGCTCCAACTCCAACACCGATTTTTCTGGCTTTATCCTCATCGACACCGGAATCAATAGCAGTCTGGTATGCCGTATTACCCTCAACAAGACTACCAGCAGCAAAAGCACCTAACGGCCCAGCAAGAATATAAGAAGCCGTTGTGAAAGTGATATAAGGTAAAGTCTCACCTATCAAACCGATGGCTCTGCCGAAAATATCCGGATTACCTACTAATTCAGGGCTATTGGCAACTCGCCATAAAAGCTCCGCCGATGAATTTAATTCATTCTCTTTGGTAACGGCTTTTTTCTGTTTTTCTTCCAGATAACCGGGCGGCCATGTGAGATTATCCTGTGGAGTGAGTTGTATTCCTTTTTGAATATTCGCTCTGGCCTGCTGGACGGCAGAACCGATATTTGCCAAACCACGAGATAAAGAGTTCACAAATTCTTCAGGACGGCTGATATTTTTACGCATAGGTGAATCGTCAGAACCGAATACTTCCTGATTGATTTCCTTCGTATAATCATAGACATTATTCGGATCCGAACCTGATATAGCTGAATAGAATAGTGCATCCTGAATCCTGTTCTTAATCTCAGGCTCAAAGTCCTCAAAAGTGTCAACTGTTGACACATCATTCTGACCGAAAGTTGTAGTTTTATCGTTTTCGCCAAACATTATTTCTTCACTTTAATTGTGCCATCCGGATGCTTATATTGTGTACCACTCGGCAGAGCATCATATTCAGTTTGTGTTTTTGGCTCAGCCAACTTGGGCTTTGCTGTAGCTCTTTTTGTTAATGTTGCAACAGTACCCAACGGAGATAAACCTATCAGGGTATTAAGCCATTTCTTAGCCTTTTTCTGGTTCCTGATGCCCTTGTATTCGTTGATAACTTTCTGAGCTTCATCGAATTTCTCTGCCCTTGCGTTCTTTTCAACTTCGGTAAGAGTCAAAGCAAATACCCGTTTCTCGGAATCGGACATCTTTTCAATCGCATCCTGCATATCTTCTTTGAGTATCTGATTGACGTAAGTAGATACGGCCTCATGTCCTCTCGGTAATAGGTTGTCGCCGTCTATCATCTTATCAAGCATCTGAAAATAATTCATACCATAAGCGGGAACGCCATCTTTCAGCCATCGTGACCTTAATTCATCGTGGTTTGTTATCTTGCCGTCCTGCATATCGAAAAAGTCCCGGATAAAGGCATTGTAATCTCTTGTGACCGTGAATGGATTTTGTCCGGTCTGTTGCCATGTTTTATACGTCTTGAGGTAAATCTCGGCCATTTTATTTATCTGGCCGGGACTGTAGTTCGGATTTTCACTGATGGTCGTAAGAAAATCCTGGGGATTGACGCCTTTGATTGCATAACCAATAACCTCATTCGTAAGCTCACGATCCAAATCGTCCATTTTCTTCTCGGCAGTTAATCTCAAGGATTCTTTTTGTTTCAACTGCTCGGTAGTCAATTTCATATCTTTGGTCTGGTCAAGCTCAGAAAGAACGGCTTCGTTATTGCCCAGAGATAACGCCCTCTCGGCCCTGAGAAGATGTGCCTGTGCCGGAGCAATCTTCATAAAGTTATCGTGTTCGGCCTGAGTAATAGCTCCGAGCTTCAAGGCATTGGCAAGCAAATCGTTTGTAGTTTTCGTATCGCCATTCTCAAGTGATTTCGTCCATTCGAGCTTGAGCTGGTCTCTGGCGTTCTCTTTGCGAATTGTTAATGACCGTGTATAAATACCCTGATGCCAGTTCGGAGCGACTTGATTGAGGTGGTTGGCAAGTAAACTGTTTACATCTTTGTATTTCGATGATTGAGCTATTGCTTGAGCATCGGACTCGAATTTCTCCCATAACTTATTGTCGGCTTCTTTATCGCCTGTAACGGCGTTGTGGGCCTCCCATCCGGCCTCATCAATCTGGCGTTTTCTCTCGTAATAATCAACACTCATTTCCTGTTTCTGGACATTGATAGCATAAGCCATGATAACGGCGCCCATCTTTTCAATTCCGGCCGCTATCTGCTGACCTCCGCCTTCCGATGGTGGACTCATCAATACTTGCCCGGTACTCTCGGAAGGTGCTCCCTGTGCATATTTCGTTCCTGGTATTGTTGCCATGATTATTCCTTCTTGGGCATATTAGCCCACCCTTGTAGTGCCGATGCTCCGGCTCCCAGAAAACCACCTATTAACGATTGTCTGGCTCCGATTTTGGCTTGTTTAGCCTTTAATAGAAAGTTCATCGCTTGACTTTCGGCCTCTTTAGCTTCTTGCCTGCCTTCGTAGCCTATGAGATAATTCTGCAAATCAGACTCGGTCTTTTGTAACGCTAAAGATAAAAGTGGCGCTCCCTCGGTAGAGACTACGCCCGACCCACCTATGCCTGCTTCAATCTCACCCTGTATTCTTGCCCCTTCCTCAGCCTGCCTGACCTGCTGAAACTTTATCTTTTGCCTGATAGCCTTAGCTCTCTGGAACATTACAGCGGCGTCATATTTAGCGACGGCCGCTTCGTTCTTTTTATGGCTCGCCCCGAAGAACCCACTCAGGACAGAACCACCAGTTTCTAAACCCACACCGCCTAAATATAATTTATCCTCACGAGTTAGAGCCATTTTCAGTCTCCCGTCACATTCATCTTCGGTATTAACGCCCTCACAACGCAGGGAAGCGGGGCGTTTGTAACTATCCGAATATTGTTATCAAGATTATAACCACCGTCCACCGAGACATCCACAACACCTGTGAACAAGCCTTCTTTGTCACTTTTATTCTTGAAAGATACATCGTCTGTATTTATCTCATAAAGCTCGCCCGTATCAGTGCCGTATTTCATACCGGCTGAATCGAGTAAAGACATTCCCATCCTGTGACAACCTATAATGGAAGTAACCGAAGTTCCCATTGAGGTACTAACCACAGGTTTCATAGGCTGTAACTCGGAAGTAAAGGCTAATCCGATATGAACTTCCTCTGCATTTGGAAAGTCATCAGCGTCAATCAAGCCATCGACAACCTCTTGGTCGTCATGCCAAACACCATCGGCAAGAATTGACACCGTCTCACCTTCTAAGTGGTCTAAACCGTCACAATAATAGGTACTCATTATCCGGCTCCTGTCGTTATAAAATGAATAACTGTATCCGCCGTAATATCTTCCAGAGTATATTCAGTTGGATTCGCATAACCTAAATAGCTAAAATCTCCACCGTCAATCTGGACGGCTATCAAATTTTCACCTGGGTTTGTTACTGTAAATGCCAAGTTCGCACCTGAACTTACCGATATTGAGCCTTCCGGGTCTAATGTAGCTCCACCCCCCATATAGTCCGTTATTGAAGCCGTAACAGTATAACCAACAATCTTTACCGTAGCTTCTAAACCACACTCAACAAAATGCGCTTCAGCCTTTTCCATCGGTCAATATCTCCCTGACTTTCTCACGTAATTCGACATTTTTTTCACGTTCAGCCTTCAATTCTCTCTTTAATCTTTCAATCTCAAGCTGTTGTCGTGCTATCAAATCTTTCTGGTCTTTGCTCATTTTTAGCCTAAAAACGCCGAAAAGTGTAAACTGTTTACATCATTCAAATCTCTGGGCGAACTTCTCTAAATAGATAACCGACATCTTATCTCTAACTTCCTCATCACCGTCATAGACAGCATCGTCTCCGTCATAAACCGCAGGCCCGTTAATTATCCTGTGAACGGCTATATAAATATCATCCCCCTGACCGGCATGAGGTATAACGCAAACACTCTTGGCTTTCGGTGTTAAACCACCGCCGCTTGTCGCCAGAGGCATTTTCGACCATGCCATGACGTTATTCTCACGGTCATAGACGAATGCGCTCAAATCTCCGTTTGTATGCACGCACCATAATATCGTATCAGGATTGGTCTGCAAGGCCACATCAACTATCGGTGATACGGTAATCTGTTCACACAAAGCGGTCAAATCATCGTCCGATGCGTAAGAATTTCTATCGTAAGCCAATTCCCTGACCTGCCTGCCTGAGAGATAAACCATTGTTTTCATCGCCTTGACAGGTCTTTTGTTATCACAGGGATATGCGCTTACCTGCCGGCAGATAGGCGGCGGATCCGGTACGAGAACGGAATCCATCCTGCTCGATCTGATTATGAATGTACCTCCCGTCGTTCCTACCATGAGATTATCCATTGCCTCAACCCATTGCAAGGTTTCGGTAGTTTCTATAGTGACTGAGAATGAATCCGCACCTTTAGTTCCCTCGTCAAAGTCCTCGTAATCTCCCGTTCCGCTTAACCAGACAGTCGCCAGAGAAGTATCTTTTGGAAGAACCTTCATACCACCATATACACATCTGTCCTCAATGAAACAGCATGAAGATGGGAATCCCCTGTAATCGCTCCAGGCACCTTCAGCCCATCGAGTAGTTGCAGTCTCAGCTACGAACGGTGAGATAACCGATATTTCAACTTCTAATGTCGAACTATAATCGGTGACTCGGCATATTCCCGTCTGCATGGTTTCTTCGAGACTAATCTCGCCCTGTACCGATCCGCTCGATAAAGATACGACAACGATTTTGTAATAAACGTCCCTGCCATCTTCTACGTAAGATTGTTGAATGGCTTTATTTGTTGACGCTGCATTCCACGAAGCCCAGTCCTCCCATGCGTTCAAACCCTGTTTCCTTTGAAGTGAGATTTTCCCTACCCATCCCGTATGAACTGAAATGGTAAAAGTGCCATGAGTTAAAATAGCCGAGGTCAAATCCCCCGTTGTCGGTGAGGCCATATATCCATTCACATTCGTAGCCGTTTTCGGTTGTATTAGATAAAACAAAGTGCCTATCATATCTTCATCGAAATAACTCTGAGAAGAAGTCAATGTCCCCGTTTCAAGGTCGGTATCAACTCCTGTGGATATGTTGAATATTGCCGTTGCAACCGTTCTGTGATGACTTGTGGGTTGGTAGGCCCATAAATAGACCTCAATTTTCGTAATACCTGTCAATCCGAGTTCATCAAAGGAAGCGTTACTATTGAGTCCCAAAAGCGAAGCCGGTGCATCGGAATAATCAGTTGCGGTAAAATCTTCATCCGCATCGTCCGGGTCTATTATTACGGTCCAATCCGTCCCATCGAAAACCCTGAGACCTCTTTTGGTATAAGTATTGTCAATCAAATCGTCACTTGGTATGTACTGATGCGACGACATACAGATATAGTTAATATTTATCTGGTCAATATCCGTCGGTTCGGCAAAAGTCATCGTATAAATAATGTAGCTTTGCGCAGAGCCACCATCGTAACCACCACCGCAATAATCCGTATTAAGGCCGTTGATTGCATGTTCGGCGTTGCCGTCCCACCAGTTCGCCCAGATTTGGTTGTAAGTTCCTCCACCCTCAAGGGTATAAGAGCCTGTCACGCCGGAGGCAAGGCCGGATACGTTCGGGGTCATTGTTATATTATTCTGGTTGTCGGGATTAGCCAGGTCGTTCCTTTTGAGGAATGGGCCGTAATTAAAATCCAAATCCGAAATTGCAAAATATCCCGAATCAACTCGTGTCAAAACTCTCGGCCTGTAATCTTCGTGTGTTATCCTGATAACATCACCTAATTGCTTGAATTGAAGTTCAAGCAAATCGCTTTCGGCATAAGGGCTGTCGATTTCATCAATCACATCATCTTCGTAGTAAACTCTCAAGAATAAGTTCGTAAACTCAAGAACGTATGCTATATCACGGGAATAAACGAAAGGAACCAGGAGGCAGGTTGTAACTCCTGCTGTCGGATAAATATCGTCATCAATTTCCCACATACCGTTTATGTAATACGTCCCCGGGCGCCGTTCGGCAGAACCGTACATCCGGGCGATGAAGTTATTCAAAACCCGACATGCAGACTGGTATTTTTCCGAGTCAATCCTCGCATCCACATGAGGAGTAACCAAACCCCCGTTAAATGATAATATCGGTATATTGCTCATTCTTTTTCATCCGAAACAAAGCCGGTTACAGAACCGGCGTTAATAGTTTTTTTCACACCTGATGGCGTTGCCACTGAGCCATAGACAACCTTCCCGGTATCGGCTGATATTGCGTCTATCTTGTCTTCATTTTCATCTATCTCGGCTATTATCGCAGTCTCAGAGGCAGTTATAGCAGCTTCAACTTCGCTCTGATCGGCGGGGTCGTCAGGAAGGTTATCTGTGCGTTCCTTTATATCCAAAACACTTACACATGCAGAACCATCCCAATATACAGTTCCTTGAGAAATGGCAGGATCGCTGTTTGCAGGGTTGGCTCCAATTTGGAGATAAACAGCTACTCTATATATTCCGGCAGCAATGTTCTCTGAACCATCAAAGTCTCCAACATAATGACCGCTGTCACCACTTTCGGTTAGAGTAACATCGTAATCATCTGCGTCCCGACCGCCAGTACCCCACTCCTCGTCGGAAGCACCATCTGTCAGGAAAACGTGCCCGTTAAGTTGAAAACGACAATCATATAACGTCTCGCCGGAAGTAAAGTTTTGCGCTATTTCATTGCTCAAGTTTCTCTAACTCCTTAGAAACTTCATTGAATTGTTTCTGAAGTATCTGATTTTCTTCGTCTAATTTTTTAATAGCTTTCAGATTATTACTAATCTGATAAGCTAACTGACCGAGTTTTTGTTCGAGTTCTGCTCTATTCATTATTTTTCCTTTTCAACTTCTTTTAATATATTATTCCATTTATCAACCTCTAATTGAGCTGCGGCAAGGTCTATATTAAGATGGTCAACCTTTGTTTGAGCCTCAGCTTTCTTGCCGACAATTTCTTCTTTGGTCATTGTAGTAATGACTACATCGCCTGTTTTAGTTAGCTTTAATTCACCATTTACTATTTCTATTTTCTCTGCCATTATTTCTCCTTATGGTGCTGTCTTTGCTGTTATAATTCCGCCTAAAACTGTTATTGTATTTCCATCGGCATCGAGAAAAGTTGTATCTATTCCTGCCGTACCATTATCACTAAATCCACCAACAGCGTTTACCACACCCGCAAAAGTAGCCAATAAATCGCTTCCAATTTCCAATGCTTGTGCTAACCCGGCTCCGGTGTTTACAGAAGCGATTATCTTACCAAGTTGGTCATTAGCTACTGCACCATCATGGCTTATCTCTATCTGGCCTGCTGCTGTTTCTGTTCCTGCCCCATCTTCTCGCTTGCCTATCCATTTAGACGCACCACTTCCAGCCGTATTAGCATGAGTGTTGCAATGAGTGGTTATAATTGGTGTGGCGTGGGTGAGTTCGAGAAGGGTTTCAGGTAAAACCTCAC
>CAZFOQ010000112.1:0-13694 GCA_964520535.1 uncultured Pirellulales bacterium
TAGTTGTCTTCGTCTGGGGCCTAAAGATTTCTAATCTTTATGTAGTATATCAATTGTACCATATTATTGGGCTTTGTCAAATAATCTTTTCATATTTCGGTCCAGATCCCTTGATCAATTCGGTGCCCAGAAGATTCGTACCTTAGGCACAAGTCGCTCGGGGCACGGGCCCCGGGTCACAGCCTGCCCTGAGCCCAGCCGAAGGGGGTCACGGGTCACGAGTTGTGAGTCCGTATCAAGGACAATATCCGGAATATCCTTGCTTTTTGGGCGATTTTGGGTATAATATGTATCTCCCGTAAGGGACGCCTTAGACGGAACTATGGAGGGTTTGTAGCGAATAGCGGAGAAAAGCAGTTCATTAGTTCATTAGAGAATTTATCTTATGGTTACCTCAGGTAGGAGATTGATGATTAAATGCGTTATTAGGCCAATTAACTTATCCGCTAATTCGCTAATCCTCTTTTGTTGCCGGAAGGCGGTGGTGTTCGACATTTGTAGAGAGTTCTCTACAAATCGAACCTTTTTATGCAAAACAAAGCCAATTTCAAAATAGGTAATTTAACGTAAGCTCTTTTATAACAAGTGAATAGGTGGGATTTTACGGTTTTCGAGGGCTGAAAAACAAAGCCAATTCAAACCCAATTTATCCCTTAGGGAACGAACCCAATTAAAGCCAATCAAAGCCAATTTGCAAAATGCTGCAAAAAAGGCTATATCAAGGCGACTGAAGAGGAGTCGGAGGAACCTGTTCCCGCTGGTGTAGTGCTCGATGTGCATCCATCACCACCACCGCCCCAGTATGAAATTCTCGCTCAGATGGAAAAGCCGATATATCAGCCGCATCTGGAGAATTTTTTCGATGCAATTCGCGGCAGGGCAAAACTCAATTGTCCGGCAGAAGTCGGATATGAAACCACCGTGACCGTATTAAAAGTCAACGAGGCGGCCGAAGCTGGACACAAGCTCGACTTTAAACCTGAGGAATTTACCCTGTGAGATAGCGGGCTTTTCGCTCTATCTCATGGGGTAAAGTAAGGGGCTAATTATTTTTATCCGAAGTTGTAGTACTTTTTCACAGCTTCCTGGACGTTCCAGTTGCATTCGAGGCCCTCTGGGAAGACCACAAGATCGCCGGGGCCAAAACTTACCGATTCCTTACCGTCCGTAACCGTTACTTTGCCTTCAATTAAAAGGCAGGTTTCTTTTTCAGTGTAAATCCAAGCGAAGGTGCTGGGTTCACACTTCCAGATCGGCCAGGACTGGCAGACGGATGATTCTTCCTCAGACGGTTTTTTGACAATTACATCTTTTACTGTAGGCATATTGTTTTACTCCTTTGACTATTATCCGTACAGGCGTTATTATACTAATAGCGGACATTTTGGAAAAGATAATATTGAGTTATTACAAATATATACGAGTATGTAGATTCCGGTTTGAAAAAGCGAATCAGATACAATATGAAATGGGCGACTTTGTGTAGGGAGAAAAAATGTTAGCCAGACTGCACAGTGTCACACTTGAAGGTATTGAGGGAATCATTTGCGAGGTAGAAGTCGATGTCGGACGGGGGGGATTTGACAAGTCCATCATTGTCGGTCTTCCTGATGCAGCCGTTAAGGAAAGCATCGAGAGAGTCAGAAGTGCAATTATCAATAGCGGCTTTAAACATCCAAAGACCCAATCGCTGATAAACCTTGCCCCGGCCGATGTGAAGAAGGCGGGCCCTGCCTTCGATCTGCCTATTGCCCTGGGTATGCTCATCGGTCAGAATACTTTGGGCGGATCGGGCCTTAAAGACATGATTGTTGTCGGTGAATTAGCCCTGGATGGCAGAGTAAGGTCTGTTAACGGCGTATTGAGTATGGCGATGACCGCAGCGGCAAACGGTTTTAAACGAATGATTGTCCCCCTCGAAAACGCCAGGGAAGCCGCAGTCGTTACCGACCTTGAAGTCTTTGGGGTCGGCTCACTTGCCCAGGTGGCCGGTTACCTTTCCGGACAATTGCCGTTAGAGACGACTACCGTTGATGTTGATGACCTTTTTAATCTGGAAGCAAATTATGATGTGGATTTTGCGGATGTTAAAGGGCAGGAATCTGTCAAGCGGGCACTAACTGTTACCGCTGCCGGTGCTCATAACATCATGATGATAGGTCCGCCAGGAGCTGGAAAGACGATGCTTTCCCAAAGATTAGCGACAATTTTGCCGCCTTTGACTCTGGAGCAATCGCTGGAGACCACTCGTGTATATTCCTCGGTGGGGCTGTTGGGCAAAAACAGGGCATTATTGGCTACTCGTCCTGTGCGAATGCCGCACCACTCAGCGAGCGGTCCGGCTCTTGTTGGCGGCGGACCAATGCCCCGGCCCGGGGAATTGTCTTTGGCTCATTTCGGGATTTTGTTTCTGGATGAATTTGTCGAATTTCCTCGACATGTGCTCGAAATGATTCGCCAGCCGCTGGAAGATGGTTTTGTGATAGTCTCACGAGCAAAAAAAACAATCAGGTTCCCCGCCCAGTTTATGCTTGTTGCGGCGATGAATCCCTGCCCCTGTGGATATTTCGGCAGTGATTCCAGACGATGTAATTGTACGCCGGGCCAGATAAAACGGTATCTGTCAAAGGTATCCGGCCCTTTGGTAGACAGAATCGATATTCACATTGATGTTCCCGCGATTAGTTTCAGAAAGCTGCGTTCGAAAACAGGTCAGCTCGACTCGGCTGCAATGAGACAAGAAGTTACCAGAGCAGCAAGCGTCCAGGCTAATCGCTTCGGTGATGGGAAGGTTCACACAAATGCAAGAATGAGCCACAAGCAGGTAGAGAAATTCTGTAAGCTCGATTCGGCGAGTGAACTTCTGCTCAAGCAGGCAATGACGGAATTCGGCCTAAGCGCCCGCGCTCACGATAAAATCTGCAAGCTTGCCCGGACAATAGCCGATTTAGCCGGTGCCGAAAACATTGCCGCCGAGCATATTGCAGAAGCCATAAGCTACCGCAAATTAGATAGAAAACTATAAATTTGAATTTCTATCTACGCAGGATAAGCCAGCGGTTGTTCTCTAAGCAGCTCGTAGATTGTCTTCTTTTCTTTTATGGCCTCTGCAGCAACTTCGCGGATGTCAAGGGACAGGAATCCGTCAAGCGGGCGCTGAACGTCGCCGCTACCGGGGGTCATAATACAGGGATGTTATAACCTATTTATTTGCTTGATTTAGCTTTTTTTTGCATCAGATTTGAGCAGCACAGAAAACTTTAAAAAAAGTTGACCAATAACCCAATGAGTGCTAAGTTTGCTTAGCATATGCAATGATGACTTAGCATTGACTATAATCGAGCAGTTATAACCTGGATAAAAAATGGTAAACAATAATCTCAACACATACTTAAAGCAGCAACGAATATACGTGTAAGTGATATAATCAAACCTATCGGTGGAAATCAAATTTCCTGTCTGTCGGTCCGCACTGCCATTGTTAATGAGAGAGTTTGATGTCACCGGCGTGGGATTCGCACAATCGCTTATCATCAAGAATAAATATAAGGAGGTTGGAGAACAATGTTGAGTAGAGTCACTTTTTCGAGAACAATCGAGAGATGTGCGCTGCTGGCAGTCGTACTCGCGGCATCGACGATCCCTGCCCCGGCGCAGGTTGGCGACGGGAATGACGTGATGAATGGCGACGATGCCACCCAGAGTACGAGCCCGAATCCCATCTACAACCTCACCGGTTTCGCCGCCCAAGACACCGCGGTCACCGGCGGCGGCGTCATACCCGAGACCGACCCGGCCTATCGGAAGGTTTCTACCCCGCTCGAATTCGCCGAAGCCCTCTATTTGGCGAACAAAAACAAGGGCGTCAAGGTGATCGAGATCATGAATGACCTCGACCTGGGCTGGAACGAGATCGGACCGGAGGTACGAGAAATGGCCTCCACGCCGTTCAGATCCGCCATCGCTCCCAAACTGCACCCGGTGCTCCTGACAACGGGCGTCAGTTCCATCACCATCAATCCCAAGAAAGGCGGCCTCACCATCTTTTCCGCGAACGGCGCGACCATCCGCCATTGCATTTGGAGCATCAAGGCGACTTACAATATCATGATTCGCAACCTGAAGTTCGACGAGTTATGGGAATGGGACGAGGAAAGCAAGGGTGACTACGATAAGAATAATTGGGATTTTCTCACGCTCGGCGTTGGCGGCGGCACGGTTCACCACGTCTGGATCGACCACTGCACGTTCACGAAGGCCTATGACGGTATAATCGACACCAAAGGCGGCGCCGGCAACGTCACCTACTCATGGAATAAATATGTCGGCGACGACGGTGACACCGACCCGAACAGTTTTGTCAGACTGCAGATCAACGCGCTCGAAGCGAACATGGAGGCTTACCCGATGTACTATTTCCTGCGCACACGCGGCTTCAGCGTCGAGGATATTGTCCAGATTATTCAGGGACCGGGCAAGCTGCACGCCATTGGCGAGCTTTCGCTCCATCCGGACAACGTGAACTCGACTGTCACTTTCCACCACCAATGGTATATCAATGCCTGGGACCGGTTGCCGCGTCTGGCCGGAGGGATGGTGCATAACTACAACATCTATGTGGACGACACCGGAGTGCTGGTCGCCAGACGGCTGCGCGACAGCATTGTGGAGACAATGAGCGCTGCGGACCAGAACACGCTGAACAAAAAGTACAACTTCAAGCCGCCCATTAACGGCAGCATCTCCACCGAGAATGGCGCCATGCTGGTAGAGAAATCGGTTTACATCGACTGTAACTGGCCGTTACGCAACAACCAGACAGATCCCGATAATCCGATCTACACCGGCAAGATCAAGGCCGAGGATTCGATCTACATTTACCACGAAACCAACGGCGACACCATCTATGTGCGCGGCGACAGTACGGATCCCAACAATCCGATGGGTCCATTCCAGGCGCCAATCATTCCGTTCTCGTGGAACACGCTCGATGGCGAGCGCCCGTATGCGCCTCCGCCGATGGACGATCCTAACGACCTCGAGGTCATCGTCACCAGCCCGACGGCTGGAGCCGGGGCCGGCGTCATCAACTGGGAAAAATCCAACTGGCTCAAAACATCCTACGAACTCCCGCCTACAGAGGATTCGGAGGATTGATTTTTCTTAAGATGGACCCTTTCTTGGCCTGGATTTCCTCCTTAGTGAGAATTCCCTTCTCTCAAAGCTCTGCCTGCCGGCGATCAGGAACTCGGCGGCGGCGAGCATATTGCAGAAGCAATCAGCTACCGGAAGTTGGATAGAAAACTGTAATTCCGAGTTTCTACACCGGATAGACCAACAACTGTTCTCTAAGCAGCTCGTAGATTTTCTTATCTTCTTTGATGGCCTCGGCTGCAACCTCACGGAAGATCTTCTGGAGTTCGTCGAAGTCGGTTGTCTTGAGATCTGCCAGAGATTTCTTTTTATTCTTGGCGTTTGCATCGACGAACTTTGCCGTGGTCTCACCAGCCATCTCACGGATAAGCTGCCAGAGTTCCTTGCTGTCGCTGGCCGCGATTGCACGACCCAATGCCAACGACATAGACAGGATGGCGTTCATACCCAGAACACCTTTTCGCTGCATCGCGTGGATTTTTTCCTCTTTCGAAGCGTTTTTGGAAATCCGGCCGGCGCTGATGGCCTGCTCCAATTCCAGGGACAACAATTCCTTGTCTGTTTCAAGCAGTGAACCAAGCGAAGCAAGCCGTTTTCCCATAAACGCTTTGGCGAGAACCGTCTCGACGTGCTTGACGGCATCCATACAGCCCTTGCCGTCATAACGTCTGGATTTTCTCCAGAGGGCCATCAGCTTCTCGTCGTTCTTGGCTTTGACAGTTTTGAAATCTATATCTTTTTTGAACCGGAGCGTGCCGTCGCCGGCGTCTTTGAACAAATCAGCATACTTCTTCGTTGTTTCAGACTGCTCGATGATACTGTCCACATAATGAATGGCCTCATCGACACCGGCGGAAGTTCCAAGCGGCGTTGAACCTTTGAACCGGATAATTCCAGTTCGGCCGAGGAACAGTGTTGCGGCGGCGGTTGGAATACCGGCGTTGGTCGCTTCTTCCGTGCCGCTGACCGCCTCAATCGCCAGCATCTTCATCAGCAGTGCGGCAATATCGATCTCTCCTGCATCCGGCATAATGCTGACATCTTCCTTGCCGGTAAGAATCCGAACCAGTTCCCTGACATTCTCTTCGATTTCTTTCCGCTCTTTGTCTGTCACTTCTCTCTGGCCGGCTTTTGCAAGAGCGAGGATTTCCATGACACGGCCGTACTTCTGAAGTCGTTCAGTGTTGGCACCACCGCCGGCCTTGAGACCCAGAGCATTCATCGCAGTGGCGATTTCCGCCTCGAATGGGTCGTTCGGTGACTTGGACCGGTGTGAGACGACCAGTTCAGCACCATAGGCCAACGAGGTGAGCATGGCCAGAACCGTCTCGGAAAGTGTTCCAATCTGGTTTGCTTTAATCAGAGTGGCGTTAATTTCGCCATTCTTGGCACAGTCTTCGATGTTCTCGTCTTTTGTCGTGACCAGGTCGTCACCGATGATAAATATCTTATCGCCGAGTTCTTTCATGAGGTTTTTCCAGCCTACATGGTCGAGCTCGCCGAAGCCATCCTCGATTGACAAGACGGGTATATCTGCTTCCATTGCTTCCTTATAGAGTTCGAGGATTTGATCCCGGCTCATATCGAGCTTGCTCTTATCGCGCCAGAAGCGATACATACCCACCGAATCCATCTGTCCGGTTTCCTCGCGATACAGGTTCTCAAGCTCCGAGGCAGCCGGGTCCAGAGCAATTGCCACATCCACGCCGGGAACATATTCACAATCGAGAATCGCCTGTTTCATCATGCGCCACATTCTCTGCTCCGGCACCTTGTCACCTGCTTCCTTGTCGATATAAGGAGCCAGACCACCTTCCAGACCGATACCCATTACTTTTGCACCAGGAGCGGATTCGATAATCTCTTTCAAACGATACTGGAGCTTAACCGTCATTTCCTGAGCATCTTCATATGTCTTAACTGAGAGTGGGATGAACATACTCTCCTGCATGCTGATGTTGCTCTCGGGATACTCTTTCTCGGTGTGACGTCCACCCATTGCACAGTTACGATACTGCCAGGGAGCTGTAACCTTAGTGCCGTCACTGAGGGTGACGGTCTGTATTCTGGAAGTCAGAAGGTTCTTTTTAACCTCTGCCACACGGGCGAACCAGCTCTCGCCGCCAGCGGCCGCCTCAGCAGCTCGTGCAGCAGCTTCGGCGGCAGTTTTTTCTCTCATGCGGAACTCTTTGAGCTTACCGGGGTCGGCCAACAGTCTATCCAGAAGACCTACACAGCCCGGCGCAAGGAAGAAGCGACCCATATAGATCAAAACCTCGCCAAAACCCCCTCCGATGAGCAGCCCACCGCCGATACCGATGGCGGCAATCGGCAAAAATATCATTGCCAAATATCCGCTCCAGACCGGTGCAGATGCTGCAACGGCTAAATTGTATGGTGCGTCGGGAGCAAAATTACCACCTTCTTTCTTAACGCCGTAGAATTTACCCCACGGTATCTTAAGGAACATCGTCGCATACCAGCCGAATCTTCCTTCGCCGCCTTGAATAACAGCATCCGCCTTTTCCTGAGAATCCTTGTTCAAAGCGGTCAGATTCACTGCCGTCAGGAAGTGGCCCATCTCATGGATGGCGATGCCGATGTGCCAGGAAAGATAGAGGATAATCAAAGAGACGACTGTTTCCCAACTGAGGAACATAAACTTCAGTACTTCGAGTTTTATATTCGCATCCTCGGCAGCGGCAGCAATTGCCAGTGCCGCAGCGGGAAGGCTGAGCACTGACGAAATGAATGCTGCGTGGAACGATACAAGCTTGTGGTTGGCGATTACCCAGCCACGCTCCAGGTAACCTGCGGCACTGCCTGAATTCCCGGTCTCTTTTGTCTTACCCCGCAAAATAGACCCAAAAAGAGCAAGTTTGCTCGATATTTTATTCAGTTTCGATTTCATTCGTAACATTGTCGTCATTCCGTACTACTCCTAAATCTGGCATTTATTTCAAAATTTCATGTTAGTTGCGCCCCATAAAAGGCTAAATAGCCCAAAGTTTAGCGAAATTTCTCTGTTTTTACAGAAAATTTTAGTCGTTTTGTAAAAATTCTGTAGTTACATAGTGTTTCTGCCCTTCTTCTGCGCGGAGTTCGGGATGAATATTGACGAGACTTTGCTTATGCTGTAAAACCCATCAGGATTTAATAAAAACATTGAAAAATGAAATTAATATAATAATTTCGTGTTAAGGAGTACTTATGGAAGATCAATTTGAGAATTACGAGGATGAAATAAGTGATCTGAAATCGGAACTCGAACATTTCGAGCAGGAAAAGGAACGGGTGAGGGCAATTATCGGAAAAATTGGAGGAGTGCCAAAATTTCGTACTAAACTTATTAACGCCTCATTTATTGTAGTAATTGTGGTCGCCGGTGTGATTTCAATATTCTCAGATGAACAATGGCGGCTTTTGATGATCGAACTGACAACGGTGATGCTATCGGCAAAAATCATCTATATGATACACATCCAGACGCGTGTAAATCACTTCAAATTCTGGATACTCTCAGCAATTGAATGGCGTATTAACGAGATGATGGTCCGGATAAAAGAGATAGAAAGGCAATCCTGAAAAAAACTTTCCTTAACTTGGCAGAAAGTTATGCCGATAAAATATCTGGAATTTGACCCGTACCGATTAGGTATGAACCTAAGTTTCATAGGCACGGAGTAACTTGTTCGTTTAATAAAAGGAGATGAAGATGGGGATTCAAGATTGGTCTGAGGATATCATTCTGGTGGACTTGCCTCAAGAACCTGATATGGGAGAGGAACTCAAAACGATTACCGAAACAGTACGTGACAGAGGTGACTGCGATGTGGTCATTGATTTTTCCAGTGTGGATATTATCACATCTTCAAGCCTCTCTAAGCTGTTGAAATTACGCAAGTTGTTGAGCGACTGCGGACACCAGCTCGTTTTTTGCAGCGTTGCAGCAGCGACCAAAGGTATCTTTACGGTAACCGGGCTCGACGGGATTTTTGAGTTTGCTGATGACAAATTTGTAGCTTTGGCAAGTTTGCAGATGGTTGGTTGATATGGATGAGGCAACTCTGCAGCAAATTGAACAGATAACAGGTTACAAGTTTGTCGACAAAAGTCTCTTAGTAAAAGCATTTACTCATTCTTCTGCTGTCGATAATCGCCTTTTGAGTAATGAAAGATTGGAGTTTCTCGGTGATGCCGTTTTAGCCGTAGTTATTTGTCAGGTTCTCTTCGAGAGATTTTCAAGTTATCTTGAGGGTGATTTAACGAAAGTCAAGAGTATGCTGGTTTCTCGTGGCACATGTGCTCAAATTGCAAAGCAGATTGGCCTGCAAAAGTTTCTAAAAGTCGGTAAGGGAATGACTTCCAGTCGAGCCTTGTCGGGTTCTCTCGCTGCCGGTGTTTTGGAAACTGTCATCGCTGCAATTTATATTGATGGGGGACTGGACGCTGCTCGCAATTTCATTTTAAGAGTTTTTGGCCCAACAATCGAGCAAGCAGATGCAGAACATGTCCAGGGCAACTTCAAGTCATTACTCCAGCAGTACGCTCAGGAGCAGTTTAATGCTACTCCTACTTATGTTCTTCTTGATGAAAAAGGACCCGACCATAATAAATGTTTTGAGCTGGAAGTTGCTATTTCAAGTCAACATTTTCCCAGCGCCTGGGGAACAAATAAAAAAGAAGCTGAACAAAAAGCTGCTTTCAATGCTCTTATTGAATTAGGTGTAATTGAAAGTGCAGTCGAAGAGGACTGTGATTGAATGGACAGCGGTGGGAAGCGATTACTGCTCTGAAATTGCAAAAGGCGGCAATCACTCCGTAATCAGCCACGCCAAAGCACACAATACTACTGCAGTTATAACCATGAAAACAACAATCGAACCGAATAGGATTGCCACTTCCTTTAGAAAACCGGCGGCTTTTATTTTCGGCATTTTAGTCACCTTATAGACGATAGATATCGCTGCCACTAATGGCAGCAGCCACAGCATAGATTGCGGACTAACGCCAATTTTCTCCGGCACAGTAAAGTTCGCCATAACAAAAGCATCTATGATCAACATATTAGTCTCCAACTGTTTCCGTTCGTCGAAGATGCGCCCAATAGACTGCATTTACAATGCATAATAGATTGAGCAGACCTGCAATACTCGTGTATATCTGGCCGATTTCATTTGGTCTGGCGTAAACAGCATATCCACCATCTTTGGATATGCGCCCAAGAGCCGCTACTGCAGGGGAATTCATAAGTTGTGCTATAAACCAGGGTTTTGCCCCAACAGAGTCTATAATTCCGACTGAGCCGATGTACAAACCTGTGCAGAATGTCAGAGCAATAGTTACGAATATAATTATCGCGTGCTTCTTTTTTTTGATTGCGAGATGACCGGCTCCCGGCACAAGCCAGGCCAGCAATCCTACTAACATTAAAAACAGAGCATGTGCTTCTTTCGAACGCTGGATCATTATGATGCTTCCTCCGGCCCTGCTGGTGCATTAGGCTCTGTGGATTCTTCTGTCCTGATAATTCTGAATTTCATACGTTTCAATATATTCTCAGGGTTAAAGTGGATTGCCGCCAGGCTCTGGGATTGAACATTATCTTCTGTGTACAACCACTTCGCTTTAAGTTTGTCGTAGTCTTCTTTCCAAATACGCTTAATACTAATATCTTTGATACAATAAAAGCTCATCTCCGGCTTGAATTCCATGACCAAAGGCTGGGCCTTAATGTTGTTACTATCCGCTGGGACGAGCGAGTAAAACTGCTCTACTAATAAGCTGCTTCTTTTGTGTTCATTTGCAAAGTACTGTGCCGCCGGATTACCCTCGCTTTGCAAGGTTATCACCTCCAATGTCGCCTTCGATATTCTTCGCAGGCCTGTGAGATTTTCCAGCTTAAAGGTTTCCTGAGTAGTGTTTTGAGCATCGGCAATTTCGGGTGTGTTGGGATCGTTAGGGTCCTGTTCTTCGTTTTTTCCATAAATATCGTTATATTTCTTAATCGCGCCTTCCCAGCCTTCTTTTGATGCTAACTCAATGAATTCATTAGCTTTGCTCTTTGTCGTCTCCAAAACCGCGAGTTTCTTTAAATCTTCAGTAACCTGCTCTTTCACCGAATAAACATATTCGCCCGTCTCCAGATCATTTGGATCCAATACAAGTGATCTTGTGCTAAAGGTTTCATTTAGACTTTCCGGCTCAGCGGCTTTGATTGCTTGAGTCACTCTCATAAGCGCTATTATTTCTCCCAAGGCACCTTGGAGGCTTAGCATATCTCTGGCCGGCCCAATATTTGTATACATTCTTGGAGTTTGCACATCGAAAGGCCCTAATTCGCTGGCAGCCAGTTCCTCCACTGCGAAAACGGCCTTAGTCAATGGCACAGGATTTTGCCCATAGCCCCGCAAATACAGACTGGAAAGAAATTCATCGGTCTGCATATCGATCGCGTTGAGAAGCCCAGTCCGTCCGGTATGAACTTTGACGCCGTACTTTTCACTTAATTGTTCGGCGACGGTTTTGTAATCGCCGACCATCTTTGCCAGATCCTCGGAACTGAGATTAGCAAACTCCGTTTCATTTACGTCCTCCAGAGAAAGCTCGGTAAGAGTTATGGCTTCCTGAATCATACTCTCCGCTTTCACTTTTATCTTTTCCTGTTTAAGCTGCTTTGAAATTATACTCATGACCGAGGAATAGGGTTTTATTCTTTCAACTGATGGAGAGTTCGGGTCATTCGGGTCGGATGGGACTTGCTCTTTGAATAATTGTTCTTTAGTCCTGTCGTAATATTCTTCCAGTTCATCCTGGGTCGGAGGTTTCACTGTTGTCGAAATCTCATCGAGCCTGACTACAATGTATTCAAGCTGGACTCTATCCGGCAGCTTATAACCCAATCCATAAGGATTTTCAACGCTAACATCACCAGAGAAGTATTTCTTGTATTTATTAAATTGCTCGATCATTGCATCTTCTCCGGGCGCCTCCTGCATCTGAGCGAAGTTTGAGGATTTAAATTCTACAAACTCAACATCAATCCCTTCCTGCTCCCATACCACAGTCTGCATTAGTTGCCGCGTTGTAATGTCCCGACCTGAGCAAATCAAATGAGCATACCGCAATACTGACAGAAGGCCACTGAAAGTCTCGAGTATCTTCTGCTCCGTAATTCCCTGCCTGGTCACAATCGAGCCAATCACCTGTGAATAATTTTTGCCGTTAAATAGCCTTGGTACTATCTGTCCTAATAGTTGTCCCGCGTCTTCGCTTGTCACCCTGATTCCGGATAATCGGGCTTCGTTTTTCAAACAATACCAGTATATACTGCCGCCGGGCAAAGAGCGTCTGTACATATCATTGAGTTGTTTTTCACTGATGCTGAACAGATTCGTTCCAATTATTCGTTTTATGTAATTGATATATGCCGGTGAAGTCCTTTGCTCGGAGAACAACAATTCGCCCAGGAGAAACGCCTGTAAATCAGGCGTGTTAAATAATGGGACCTGTAACATTTTGAGTATATCGTCCGCTCTGAGCATTTTCAGGATTTCAAGCTCGCTATTGGCCAAAGCTAAATCGTAGTTTGTTATTTTGATCCTGTCGCCGTAGTAAGCTACGGTACTATGCATCCCTCGGTCACTCCGCAGGAAATATTGCAGGGATGACCCGCCTACAAACGCGATCATTAAGATGATGACCACAACAGCCATCACTTTCGTGTTATTCTTTCGAAACCATTTGACTAAGCTCATGCATCTGCTCCAAATCGGCTAAATGTGTATTTGGTTAAATAGTTGTTTGAATAATAACCTGTAAATAAACATAAGCGGACAAGTATATATAAGCAAAGTGGAATTTGCAAGAAAAATAGCACAATACAGTTGGCTCATCAGGCCGGGATCACGACAACTCCTGCCGAGATAGACAACAGTACAGACCGTCGGGCTGCCATTTACGAAGTGCCCGAGGATGGAAAGATCCACAGCATCTCGATCTTCCATGAAGGCGGCTCCGGCGATATGCTCCTGGCTGTCTATAGCGACGATAATAACGAGCCCGATCAACGTCTGGCCGTAACGGCTTCAACGACCATCAACTCTAATGCCGGATGGCAAACCGTCGAATTGACCGACACGGTCGATGTCAATGAAGGCGATAAAATCTGGCTGGCCTGGCTGTTCGAAGATAATCCGGGCGTCCACTGTCAGCAAGGCACGCCGGGCAGGTAGCCACTGTCAACTCATCTCAGGGCTGGTCATACGGTATGCCCGCGGACTTCGGCTCCTGTACGACCAGCGACTGGGTCTACTCTATCTGTGTCGGCTATACGCCGGACGAGCAGGACCAGCAGCCCGAATTGCTCGGCAATCCGTATATGTTCACCGGCCGAAGATTCGACCTCGAAACAGAACTCTACTACTACCGCGCACGGTACTATAATCCCTACATCGGCCGGTTCCTACAAACAGATCCCGTCGGTTGGCCTGCTCCCCAAAAACTGTACCACTTAAAGTGAGAGTATAATCGACAGATTT
>CAZFOQ010000113.1:0-13554 GCA_964520535.1 uncultured Pirellulales bacterium
TCCGGAATGACATAAGAAAAAAAGTTAAACTTATTTAATGGAAACGGCACTAGCAGCATAGCAGCGAGGGAACTTACGACAAACAGTATAAAGACTTTTCTCAGATTTGCTCCTGGTATATTGGAACGAATAGCAAATGTCCCGGTAAATGTCCAGATGACTAAAACAACAATCATTAAAGAGACATTCTTGACTGTGTACCAAGTATCCTCCTGTACCCCCGCGAAGAATAAGTGGTGTTCAGGATCGTTTTCCAGCAGCCAGACACGACAATCATCGATACTATCTCTTATGTCCCATATACGTTGCAGTTGCTGCTGAAGTGATTCATCCATCTTAGCCAGGCGAAGCTTGCCAGGTTTTTCTAGTTTCCATTCCATGAATCTGGCTTTTGACGGTATTGACCAAAACGTGACGCGCCCATCTAAACTACGGATTTCACCGCTTTTATTAGGGATCAAAGATAAGATCACTCCCAGGATGACAATGATTACCAATGCCACTCTTGCTCTGGTTAGGCTTGCTGTTAGCAAGTACATGAGCATGAGCAGAATCAATACATGGCCAAAGATAAGGGCTATATTAATCTGCGCTGATATAAAGGATATGACATTCATGTCTTGCCAACCTGTTCGTTGAATTTCCTAAAAGAGGGTGCTGTCTAGACTTGCACATTTCATCTACTTTTCTTCTGCTTGCGGATTCTACTATAGCAGGCCCTTTAATGTAACTAATAATCCACAACAATGAGTGCCAAGTTTTATACTTGAGTTTGATCTTATACCATCGATGCCCAGAACGAGAGTATAAAGTTCCACTTATGTAATATTATAGTCGTTATTCTCAGAAAAGGCAAGTGAAAAATTAGTGAATGGTTAACTTTGGCATAGCAGTAACGAATCGTTTTACATTGGAAAAAATACACAAAGGCACAATGAAAAGATAAAAACAAATCTGAGTATATACAGACTAAGATGAATGTCAAATCGAAATGCCATGGGGACGGTAATTGGTTAAATATTGAACGGGAAGATTTTTTAGTTACGCAGTAAAGACGGGAAGGATTCCATACAAACGAAAAGTGCTATCGGCACCTGATTTTGCCCAGATATATTGAGCATCACAGGTGCCGATAGCATCCAATTCGACCTGAATAACTTCACTGATCGTATCAGCCAATGCTGCTGCGATTTAGTTTTTATAATGCTTTAAGGAGCTACCTGATACAATCGTATGTCGTCGAGTAACAAAACTCCTGAGCCGCCGGTTGCACCGATTTTATCCAGTCCGATACCGAGCTGGGTGACGTTAGTTAGATCGACACCAAAATCTGACAGATTGGTATTCCACTGTGTCCACTCCGGTTTTGCTATGTCGGCTGCATTGCCGTCATATACGACTTTGACATTATTGAGTGTTGCGTACAACTGTTCAGTGGTGGGATTATTCGGGTCGCCATAGAACCACAGTGTTAGAACCTTAACATCATTTCTGGTCCAATCTCCTCCAATCGTCAGCTCATTAGGATTTACTGTGACCTCCGAATGGCTTGTAGTGCTGTTGTCATATAGTAATGGAGCTGACTGATGACCACTATGAACGATCTCTAACTCCATACTTGGCTGGTAAGCTATAACATAACCCATGGTTGAGCCGTTTGTAGGGACTGCAGGAGGTTCAACGTAGCCATCTATCCATGTTGCATAGACCAGGTTGCTGCCCTCTTCTCCTGCCTCAATTTCATTGTAAGACTCGAAGTCATCTACTATAAGGAAATTACCTATCGTTAAGCTCCAGATGCGGCCTTTGCTGATAGTTGCATCGGCACGGACCTCATCGATCCGCCAATAATAGGTCTGGTCCCATTCAAAGCCTTCAGGTGGTGTATAGCTGTTGGAATCCTGACGGCCTCGATATATATCTGCCGTTGATGTATCGGCATTATCCACAGCATCCCGGTCGGTGCCTAAGTACACATCATGTTCGGCAGCGTTATCTCCGGGCGACCAACTCAGCGAGTTCACATTAATGATATCAGTAATCGAGCGGTTGGCAGGCTCCGGATATGAGGCGAGTGCCGGATCACCTGCCATAATATCCGGGATTTCACTCTCGTTAATCACTCAATTGTAGAGGCGAAGATCATCGATCAGGCCATCGAACCTGTCGGCACGGTAAGAGCCTATCTTAAAGGTTTTCCCGTCGGTAGTATTGAGTGTTATTGGATGGGTCACGATAAGCTCACCATTAGCGTAAATCCTGGTTTCAGTGCCGTCATGGACATGAGTAAAATGCACCCACTCATTCTCTGTCTCGAAAGTAAAATCCTGATCGGCCTTCCAGTACTGCACTCGCCAGGTGTTGATGGTGGTTTTGGTTCTCAATCCGAAATCCTCTGTGTCGTCGTGACTACCCATCTCGAAGATACCTCCATCATTGAAGCTGCGCGTAAACACCCAGACGGTAACGCTTCTGGGCGTATTGCCGGTAAGTCCGAGATCCGAGGGTAACCTATAGGTTTCTACCTGGTCGCCTACGCCGTCGAAGTCCAGAGCATCTCCGTCCATTCCCTGCACCCATTGAGGATCTCCCATGAGTGTACTGTGATTGTCGGAGCCGGAAGAATCGATCGCATTGCCGGTACCCTCATCATCCATTTTCCACCAGCCGATGAGATTAGGGTCACTTATTTGTACATCAGGTGGTGTTGAGAAAATCCAGAGAGCGCCTGTTTGTATCGTACTATCTGCCTGGACCGCATCAACACGCCAGTAATACGTCATGCCCTTGGCAAGAGGTCCGGGCTCATAGGTTGAACCAGATACACTGTCTTTGAACTCAGGTGAATCTTTCGTGGCGTTGGTTACGGCAGCAGCATCGGTGCCAAAATACACATCATGTGCAACAGCGCCCAAACCGGAAACCCAGCTAAGGTCTGCATTCAGGTCAACGAATACGGCGCCGTCAGCCGGAGTGGGATTAACGGCTGTTAACAGTGTGACTGTGAAACTCCAGAGATCACCTGTTTGTATCGTATTGCCTGCCTCGACCTCATCGACCCGCCAATAGTATGTATAACCTGGCGTGAAGGGCTCGGTAGGTTGGTACGTAGTCTCTGCCTGGCCTTCACCGACCAGCTCAGGAGCTTCGCTGCTTAAACCCAAGTATACATTGTGCGATTGTGCAGATTGACCGGGCGCCCACTCAATCTGCGACGGATTTGCACTTGCAGAACCATTTGCCGGCCTGGGATTGTAAGCCTTCGATGTTCTTCCCGTGGCGTAGTTGACCGCCGCGGCGAGCAGCGCGTCTCCATTGTCATTCAATAGAGCCAAAGTTGGTTCGGGATGAAATATACCGATACGCATTTCCGCTGCAATCTGGGGACTTCCGTCTGCTGGGGCCTGAGCCAGACCGGCGCCTTTTTCATAAACAAAAAAGACATCATAAGTCACATCGTCAATTAGGGTGGCCTGCGCAATGACGGTGGCTTCGCTGCCCAGGGTGCCCGTGCCAAAAGTTGCTCCGGAGGCAGTAGTGAGAATAGTCACTTCACCGGTGAAACCTGCAGCCATATAGTGGCCGGGATTGACGATAGTAATATTCGTGGTAATTGCGTCACCGACGCCACCGGTGTCACTTATCAAACCCATTTCATCCCAGGCGTAAGGCTCGCCGATGATAATAGGAGTGGCTATTTCGGTGATTTTGTTCTTAACGTCGCCGGAACTGACCGACTCCGCAATATACACCACATCGGCAGCTAATGCCGCTTCCTCCATCTCTGTTTCACTATTGTGGGCATCGAAATATGTTACGGTATGTCCCTGCTTTTCAAGGAAACTTTTTACCAGTTCGTCACTGTCCGGATTAGCCGGATTGTCCGTTATAAGCAGAATATCAGCTCCGGTATCAGTAAGACCCAGGGCTTAGTTTACTGCGGCACTGAGTAATTTATAAGCGTTATCATTCAACAGATCCGTTACAGTATAGTGAAAAAATAAGCAAACACGGATGTCTGCCGCCACCTGAGAACTGCCGTCTGCAGGAGGTACAGCCAGTCTGGCATCTTTGTCGTAAGCATATAAAACATCATAAGTCGCACCATCATCTAAGGTGGCTGTTGCAATAACGGCGGCTTCATTTCCAGCGAGGCCCACAGGTAACTTGGCTGCGCCCTCTGATCCCATGAGGTCATTGAGAACAGTCACGTCCCCGCTTAATCCTGCAGCCAGGAAGTGATCGGGATTGACAATTGTTATATCCGTCGATACCGCACCGGCGTCTCCGCCGCCGCCGTTTGTCAGACCCATTTCATCCCACGCATAAGGCTCGGCGACGATGATCGGGACGGCTATTTCAGTGATTTCGTTCTTAATCTCACCGGAACTAACCGACTCCGAAATATAGACCAAATCCGCAGCAAGAGCCGCAGCTTCGGTCTCTGCCTCACTGGCATTGTCGTCGATATATGTAACTGTGTGTCCAAGCCATTCAAGACGGTTCTTAACTAAGTCATCGTTGCCTGGATTATCCGGATTTGAAGTTACAAACAGTATTTCGGCTCCTATAGCTCCGGAGGCAAACCAACCAAGTACTACCACAAGACAAACTAATGTTCCTACAAATTTTTTTGTCGACATAATCTTTTCCTCCAAATAAATACGGTTATTATTCTTAACAGGAACTAAACAACGAATACTAAATGAATGTATCGTCTTCACATGAATGTACTCATAGGTCTCCTTTAAAAAAGCTAATATATTAACCATGTTTTGGCCACACACCAAAACATGCTCGTGTTCTTAATAAACGATTCCGTCCACCAGATATCAGTGTGAATCAACCTCCTCAGTACAATCAAAGGGTTGGCTCACTCATTCATCTTCTACTGCGTTTCAGTCTGCAGCAGTTTATTCATTGTCAGTTCCAAAGTAGGTTCTGCCAGCATGCCCCAGCAGAACGAGCAGTCGTCGGGATTTGTTGTAATTAGCGTCAGAAACTGATCACTCGGCCCGAGAGGTATGTCAATCTGCTCGGAGCTCAAAGGTTCGGCTGCCATTATCCTGGAAAAACGAACTTGCCCATCCACCAACACCCAGAAATCAACTGTAATTTTAGCTGGATCCACACGTCTTTGAACATACTGAGCAACTGTCTCTGATACACCACAAGTAGCCCTAAACCGCTCAATCCTTGCAACCGGCATGAAAGAACGGATTTTACCCAGGTCAAATGTAATACCCGTATTTGCATGCATGCCGATTGAAAAAGTTTCATCTGTTCCATAGGCTTGCCCTTTCAAGTATCCGGGGTGTGGTTCTAAAGGCTTCGTATGAAACATCGCGCCATTACTGATACTCTCATGACATATGCCCACGGTATCAGGGCATTCCCTGAAAACAATACCCGTAGAGCTGATAATCTGTGGTCCCACGCTGGCATCGGGTATAAACACGCCATCGACAAACAACAGTGAAGGCACCCGAATAAATCCATTATTGTGTCCATTAATGACCCGAGCTGTTAAGTTGACTTCTCCGGTTGAGGGATCCAGACCCTGACCCTGCACTCCAGTACCCAGTCCGTTGCCCCCTCCGACTATATCGGCGAGGTTCAGTCGTTTGCCCGGAAAGCCGAAACCATCCTTCTTTGGTATCATGTGCACAAATAAGCGGGTTCGATCCTCCACATTATCACGATCAATATGACCAGTCGTATCAATAATGGCGGCATCTCCTTCCTCTAATTTTTCCTGCTGCTTGGTAGAACCTGCAATGCCGCCGGATTTCAGGCCAACTTTACCTTCAAAAACATGGACCTCTGAACTGCTGTCAGTTCCTACCAATAATCCGAATTCGGTCCCAAAGTCAATCACTCGGGAAGAAGGTGTATTCACTGTAAAGCCCGTTGCCTGAGGAGGTACTTTGGCAGTTATCCAGCCACTTTCTAAAAACATTTTGTTGGGTGCCTGCAATCGTAACGTGCTCGGGGCCTGTAAAATCACCTCAGCGCCCCGCTTGAACCGGATAAGGGCATAGCCCTGCTCAAGTCTCATGCTTTGTGGCCGTAATTCCGTTTGATTTTGGACCTTAATATCCCATTTCGTATCCACCGAATCAACCAGAATTGCCACAGTCCGATGCTCATTGATGTATAGACCAACAATCAAAACGACAGCAGCAAGCATTATACCAGCGGCTATTGCTTTTCCCACTTTCACTCTGGCTCTACAAAGCCCGGTAAGTGTTTGAGAAAATTTATCTACAGATTCTGAAATGTCCCAACCGGCTCTGGATCGGACTTGTGGGAGAAAATCTTTGTGCTCCTGCTCAAGAAAAGCTTCGAGTTGATGACGAGCATACATTTTAATCCGGCGTTTCTTATCCTCCTCGGACATGTCGGGTGCAAAGCGAAGAGGACCGGAATCCCCCATGTCCTGAATTATCTTTTCCGACAACTCTATTGACTCGTTGTCGTCGAATGTCTCATTTTTACCAACAACTTCTGCAAGCTTAGGTAATATTCCCACAAGATCCATCAGTCCGACGTATGTTGTGATGAACTCCAGATAATAGGCACGAGCCTCACTATTATTCCTGATTTTGTCATCGAGCCGGGTAAACTGTTCAGCCGTGATTGATCCGTCCAGCGAGCGAATGATCAATTCAGCCAAATCCGAGGGTGTATGCTTGTCATGGCTCATGCGAAGCCCTCCCTACTCAGGGTCCTGCGGATACATTGAAGCAGCTTGTCATGGATGCGAGCAATCCTTTTATATATACTCTGCACAGACCGCCCTAAGTGTTCTGCAATAGTTTTGATGGTTGTTTCGTCCTGATAGCGCATTTGAATCAGCTCATAGTCTTTTTGATTCAGCCTACGAACACAGCCTCGCAATGCCTGCATTCTGCTGTCGATTTGCTGGATATAATTATTTGAATCCTTCTGTAGTAATTCCGTAGCCGCTTGGCTGAATTGATTATAGCGTCGTGAATGACGCTTGCGGACACCGAGGATCTGGTACTTTGCCACTGTGATACCCCAGTTAGCGAAACTCGTGCCCCGCTCAAAGCCATCAAATTTAGACCACATCACAAGAATAGTTTCCTGAAACAGATCTTCTGCATCTTCATGATGCGGAACCATAGCCAGAATAAAGGCATAAATACGTTTTTGGTTCACCATGAGCAGCCGTAGAAATTCATTTGTATTGGAGAATTCGCTCATACTGTCTCTCTATATGGATTAATATCCACAACGATGACTTATTAAACTCCAAATTTGTCATAGTCCAAATTTTTTTTATTGATTAACATATTATCTATATTCAGAACGCTTATGACCACTTATAGCCATAAAATAATGCCGTTAGTTCGAGAAAATCCTAAATGCCCGGCTCGATCTATTATACACTTTGTTAAGTAAACAGCTAACTAACGGAAAAGGTTCGCCTTGTTCATTTTAAAGAATCCCGCATTGCTCCAATCCGTATGAATAAAAGAATTGCCACCTTGGGTCAGTTCGAATGCCATGGTGTATAGTGGCACGATGTACACTTAGGTATGAATCCGATACCGGGATTCACCGAGCTGGCGAATGAGTGCCTGACATATGGATAGATTAAGTCTGATGGCATTCTTTGTATGTTTTTTTCTTTCTGTTGTCACTTCCTTATTTTATTTCGCCCGCAGCATGTCGTCCAGGTTAATGGCCCCGTCCTTTTGCGTTTGGAACACCGCGGTCTTATCTTGATAGCGTACGGCACACGGTCCATCAAGTGTTGAGCGAATCACAGCCTTTGACAGCTTCCCGTTTGCCCATGTCATATCCACCTCAAAACCTCCACGAGCTCGCAGTCCCTTAACTGAACCGTTGGGTCAGGCTTTTGGCAGGGCCGGCAAAAGGTGTATTTCCCCGATATGACTCTGCAGGAGCATTTCCGCAATACCCGAGGCGCCACCAAAGTTGCCTTCTATCTGGAACGGTGGATGCGCGTCGAACAGGTTCGGATAAGTGTTTTCTGCAAGCATTTCATTGATAAATTTGTGGGCTTTATCGCCATCCAGGAAACGTGCCCAGAGATTAACCTTCCAGGCCTTGCTCCAGCCGGCACCGGGATCGATGCGGTTGAACAATGTTTGCCTGGTCGCCTGGAATAACTCCGGTGTGCGTGTTGTAATGTCCCAACCGGGGTACACGCCCCACAGGTGTGATTTGTGTTTGTGGTCGTCACTTGGACTGTCCTTGTCTTCAAGCCACTCCTGGAGCTGGCCATACTTGTTGATTTGATTGGGTGCAATTTGGCTGCGTATTTCTATGAGTTTCGCGGCAAATTCCCTGTCCACACCGAGAATCGTCGCGGCCTGGGCCGTATATTGAAAGAGGCTGCGAATAATCTGGTGATCTATAGTGGGTCCTGCCACCAATCCGCCGTGCTCGGGGGAATTGGACGGTGTGCTGATCAGCCGACCGGTCTTAGGGTCTTTAACCAGAAAATCTACAAAAAACTCCGATGCGTTTTTCAGAATCGGGTACCCATGCCTGGTTAAAAATTCTTTGTCTCTCGTAAACAGATAGTGCTCCCAGATATGGTGACATAGCCATGCGCCTCCGGTCACCCAGATGCCGTGATTGGATGCATTTGCCGGGGCTGTACCACGCCACAGGTCGGTATTGTGGTGCAACACCCAGCCACGCGCCCCATAATGGGCCTGTGCTGTTTTACGACCGGAGACGACACAATCTTTGACCAGATCGAAGAGCGGCTCATGACACTCTGAAAGGTTGCAAACCTCGGCGGGCCAGTAATTCATCTCGAAGTTGATATTCGTTGTATACTTGCTGTCCCAAGGCGGACTCAGCGAGTCGTTCCATATCCCTTGAAGATTTAAAGGCTGCGAACCGGGTCGAGAACCGGCGATGAGCAGATAGCGTCCATATTGAAAGTACAGTGCGATCAACTGCGGGTCGGGCGCTACGACCAAATTTCTCACACGTTGATCTGTAGGAAGTTTCACAGCCTCAGTAGTACCGAGATCAAGTTTTACACGATGAAACAGTTGCTGATAATCCTTGATATGTGTTGAAAGAAGCGTTTCAAAAGATTTGCCGGACAAGGCTTTCATGGTCGCATCACATTGAGCCTTCGGATCGCCGCTGACATCCTGAAAATTGTAGAACCTACTATGCCCTGCCAGTTGGAGCATGACCGAATCGGCCTTCTCCACCCTAATAGCCCGGCCGGTAACAGTTACTGTGCCGCCATGTGCAAGGATACGCAGTCGCGCCTCAAATGTGATCACACCTCTCCTGACCCGTCCGGTCATTACCAGTTGGTCCGCACCGTAAGCTGCTGTACGGACGGCATCGTGAAGACTGTCCATTCTGGCAGTAAAACTCACTTGTCCAGGTTTGTCTGCGGATACGTACCAGATAATTACCTGGTCAGGATAACTGCTGAACGCCTGTCGATTATACATTATATCACCGACTCTATAGCTAACTGTGGCAATGGCATAATCCAAGTCCAGCTCCCGCCGGTATTCCGAAACGTTCGAATGTCCCGCCATTCGAATACGAAGATCGCCGAACGGCTGGTATGCCCTCTGACGCAACGGTTCACCCATGAACTCATTTGTCGCGAGCTCTTCTGCCTCTTGCTGTTTACCCTCTGCCAGCAATTGCCGAATCTGCGCCAGATATTGAACCGCCCCGTTGTTGTGATACTCCTGAGGTTCACCGTTCCACAACGTGTCTTCATTAAACTGCAAATGCTCTTCAGCTACTCCGCCAAAAATCATTGCCCCCAGACGACCGTTGCCAACAGGCAAGGCTTGGGTCCACTCCAGGGCGGGTCGTTGATACCAAAGTGTTAAGTCCCCAGCCGAAGCTGCTTTGCTTAACAGCAACCCTGTAACCAGGCCAAGACATATAATCCTTGATTTTATTGGTAGCTCCTTGGAATCAACGTCGTGCATCAACAAATACATATCCGGTCTTTACCGGCCGAACCTGCAATACCCTAATTGCGGCTGAGGCGAGTTTACCATCCATCTATTCAATGTCAAATATAAATCCGCCCCGGGCATGAGATCTCGACCTCCGCTTGTGCCTGTCTCAAAGAACTTGAAATAAAACAGAAGATGATGATTTTCACCATTACTAAATTCCAGGTTATGCCTGCTCAGGACATCTCCTTACGGTTTGAAACTACTTCCTCTTTTTTCACAATTACTTCATCCGTTATTGTAAAAGCCAGGATCATAACTATGAAACACTACCCAAATGACCTCTTAGTACTTTGCCGGATTAAGTTTTTGGTGGACCCGTAACTCCAAACTATTCCCTCTCTCAACAATTTGTGCAAGAATCCGCCCAGATGTAAAAAAAAGAGTTTCGCTTGCTGACTAACCGAAACCTGCAGAGCTTACGATGGCCGTTCTTGCTATTACAGGCGAGAGCAATGGCCACAAAGCACGTAAAAAAGGCCTATACCGGATTATTCGGTATAGGCCCCATAATGATACAAATCATCGATATCAGTCAAGCAATCAATCGCTGCTTTAGTTAGCTCATTGTTCCTAACGGTACAACCGAATGTCGTCAAGTAACAAGACTCCTGAACCTCCGGTTGTGCCGGTTCTTTCAAGGCCGATTGTAAGCGTCGTGACATTGGTCAGATCAATACCGAAAGCTGTCAAATCAATTGTCAACGGCTGCCAGTCTTCCTGTGTCAAGTCGGCACTATACGTAACCTTCGCACCATTGAGCTTCACGTACATCTGCTCAGTAACAGGATTGTTCGGGTCGCCATAGAACCACAGTGTCAGAATCTTAACATCGTCTCTGGTCCAATCCTGTCCAATCGTCAGGTCATTAGTGTTCGCTGTGACCTCTGAATAGCTTACAGTACTGTTACCATAGTAAAATGGAGCTGACTTATAACCATCGTGAACGATCTCGAATTCCATAGTTGGTTGGAAAGCTACAACATAACCCATGGTTGAGCCGTTGGTAGGGACTGCAGGGGGTTCAACGTAGCCGTCTATCCAGGTCAGATAGACCAGGTTGCTGCCCTCTTCTCCGGCCTCGATGTCATTGTAAGACTCGAAATCATCCACAACAATATAGTTGCCTGTCATGAAGCTCCAGACTTCGCCTTTCCATAGCCTATCGGGATGTGCGTCATTGACCTCATCGACTCGCCAATAGTAGGTTGTATTGAATTCCAATCTGCCGGACTTATAGCTATTGACATCAACATTTCCGTAGGTGACGTTAGGATAGCCGGCTAAGTTGGCAATGTTGACATCGCGGATGTCATCAACATTAGTGCCGATGTAAACGTCGTGTGTAGCAGCGTATCTCCCGGGCGACCAGCTTAAAGTCGGCTCGATCTGCACATCCGCCCCCTGAGAGGGCGGTCTTGGATTAGAAGCAAGTCCGGAATTGGATAATCGCGCATTATCGAAGTAATAAGTTGCAGGATCTGCATCGTGTCCCGTGGCGAACTGCAAAAAGCACCACCCGCCTTCGGGAATTCTGCTAACATCAACGCCAGAGTAGTCCCAGGCAATCGTCCTTGTATCAGTTTCACCGAAATCGTATGGATTCCAGTCGCTTGGAGAATCAGGATTACTCGTATCACCAGTGGGGGGAATGATCTGATTCCATCCAATCCCGGCGGCATTGATGGAAATCCCTTCGACCTTGCCGTACGTTGCGCCCTCCCACTCGGAAGTGACGCACGTTACGTCCAATGAGATGGTATTGTTCGCTTTTAGATCCTCAAGCTGCTCAGGTGACAGTGCAAGTGTCATAACAAAGTACCAGCCACTTTGGACACTAATTTTGAGGCTCTTTTCGTTCAATGTTGCTCCGGTTGTACTGTAACTGAATGTGGGACTGCCTTGCCCGCCAACCCATCCGTCCATTTTGTCTTCCCAGTCACCGATCACAACGCCTATGCCAGTATATGCCGTCGTAAAATTCCAGACCTCACCTTTGAAGATGTCTGTGCCGTTGACCTCATCAATCCGCCAGTAGTAAGTCTTGCCGGATGCAAGTTCGCCTGGAGTATATGTATTAAGGTCATAGTCTTGCTCGAGCAGTACGCCGCATGGGTCAGTTCTGCTGGCATTGTTTACATCGTTAAAACTGGTGCCGAAATACACATCGTGTTTGTCCGCGTACACTCCGGATGTCCAGCTAATGTCAATATTATTCCAGACCTCTCTGGCACCGTTAGTCGGAACCGGATTGTATGCCAGGCCGGCGCCGAACATTTGTATATTGTCAATATAATAAGTGCCGCCGGGATTGTACCCACCCCAGTTCGGGCATATGACGAAATTCAAATACTCGAGGTTGTCAAAATCGATCTGATTGAGGGTCGTAGAGTAATCGTAGGTGAGGCTCATCGGATTGTCCCCATTTGCAGGTTCCCAATCTGCTTCCTGGTCCAGTTGATCCCAAAAATCCCATACATTGGGATCGTTAGGATCGTCTCCGGAATTGCCTGACTGGACCGCCACAAAGAGTTCACACCATGAGCCTCCAACGTCAGTCCATTCGGAAGTCAACCGTGTGGCGTCTAATGAGATCTTGAGATTGTTCCTGAATTCGTTAACCAGTCCATTGTCTATCAGGCTATACTGGAGAGCTAATTGATAGCCTTGATTGGCATCGATCTTAAGGCTATAGATGCCGGATTTAATTCCACTCGTATCGCTGTAGCTTACCGAGACGTTGGGATCTTCGACGATAATCCATCCATCATGGTTGGGATCTGAGGGATTTTCAAAGTCACCCAACTGTATACCGTAGCTGATTGGCATCAAAGTGAACACAAAAACAACAGAAACCATAGAGATTAATTTCGTACACATCGTGGTTCTCCTTATATAAGCTTTATGTTATAATGACTTTTCTTTTGGAACGCGGCAAAAGCCTCGTTCGTAGTAACGTCTATCCGGCTTATTTCCGGTTCATATTTCTTTCTTGAAATTACTTTTAATATTCTGCCGCAATTCTACGGGTTTCAACCCGTAGATGAAGTTATCCGACGAAGTCGGACGGGTGTAGCCCGAAGCGGCAATGCCACGGGTTTTAATCCGTGGTTGTTTACTATAATGACCAAGGATTCTTCTTCGGTGCAATTCGTGCTTGCTGAGAGCGACTTATCAGGCTTGAATGATCATCCTTCTTTTTTACAGTTACATTAACCGGTGTTGAGATTGTAAAAATCATAATTATTAAACACTACTCAGGTAGCCTATTGTTTATGCCGGCTTGAGTCTTTGGGATGCCCTTAACTCCAGTCCGTTACTTCTCTTATGCGTTTATGCAGCAGTTCGCCTATTAAATGACAAAAGTTTCGCTTGCCAAGTACCACATATAACTCAAATATACCAAATTGACCGGCTTTTAATCAAGAAAAATCTTGTTCCACGGCTATTTATGCCGGCCAATCTCATTTATTCAAGCGATGGCAATAATTCCTCGTGTCCTATGATAATTGAACGACCGGATAACTCAGCCATTCGCCCAAAG
>CAZFOQ010000114.1:0-13488 GCA_964520535.1 uncultured Pirellulales bacterium
TTATCCGATTTGTGGATACTGCAAAATCTGCTTTGGCTTTTTTGAGCCGGAGCCTCATGATATAAATGAGGGGGCGGAAAATCAGCTCTGTCCGACAGGAGCGATAATACGCACCTTTATCGAGGACCCCTATTACGAATATACAATCGACGAGTCACTATGTATCGGGTGCGGGAAATGTGTTAAAGGCTGTAATACTTTTGGCAACGGCTCATTTTTTTTACAGGTGCGTCACGACCGTTGTTTGAACTGTAACGAATGTGCGATTGCTGCAGCTTGTCCTTCCGGAGCTTTTGAGCGTGTTCCCGCAGACAGGCCTTATCTGCTTAAGAAGGTGGATCACGCTTAATGGAGCGTTTTGGGCATATTATAATCGGAATTGCGGCTGTGTTGATTCTCTGCAGTATCAGCTCGGCAGGAGCAATGCGCTTTCCACCCCCGGAATTTGAAAGCGGCTATGAATTGCCGGATACGGCAGTCCCGGGTCCCCGTCAGGGCATTTATGATTACATAGATATAATTGTACTGTTGGCGGCACTTGGGGTGTCTTCCTATCTTGTTTTGAGAAAACGCAACCGGCGCTTGATATTTCTTTTAACGGTCTTTTCATTAATTTATTTTGGTTTTTATCGAAAGGGTTGTGTCTGTTCGATTGGGGCGATTCAAAATATTGTTCTGTCGTTTTTTGATCCTGACTATGCTGTGCCGTTTGTCGTTTTGCTTTTTTTTCTTCTGCCGCTTATCTTTACCCTTTTTTTCGGCAGGACTTTTTGTGCCGGTGTCTGTCCTTTGGGAGCGATCCAGGACATTGTTTTACTTCGTCCTGTTTCGGTGCCGCGCTGGGCCGAAAATGGATTGCGTTTGTTGGCGTACATCTATCTGGGAGCGGCGGTTCTTTTTGCAGCTACCGGCAGCGCTTTTGTAATATGCAGATATGACCCGTTTGTTTCGTTTTTCCGCCTGAGCGGAAACATTAATGTGCTGATACTTGGGATCTGTTTTCTAATTGTGGGCTTGTTCATCGGACGGCCTTATTGCCGGTTTATCTGTCCGTATGGTGTCATCCTGAGACAGCTTTCAAGAATCTCAAAATGGCGTGTCACCATTACTCCGGATGAGTGTATTCAATGCAGGCTGTGTGAAGATTCATGTCCCTTTGGAGCGGTGAGGAAACCGAGTACGCAATGGCCGACAAAGGAATATGGCAGGAGTAAGAAAAGGCTTGCTTTGCTGATGGTTCTTTTGCCTGTCCTGATGTTTTTAGGTGGTTGGGCCGGATACAACCTTAAAACAACGACTGCCCGGATGCACGCAACGGTTAGATTAGCCGAGCGTATTCGTTTAGAAGAAACCGGCAAAGCGGAAGGAACAACAGACGCCAGTGATGCTTTTAGAGCCCTGGACACAGAGACTGCCGATCTTTATGAGGATGCTTCGAATATCCGGTCAAGATTTGGATTAGGCGGCTGGATATTTGGCGGTTTTGTCGGTTTCGTGATCGGGCTTAAGCTGATTGGCGTCTCTGTCTGGCGTCAAAGACAGGATTATGAGGCCGACAGAGCGAGCTGTCTGGCGTGTGGACGATGTTTCGAATATTGCCCAAGAGAACACCTCAGACGAAAAAAAGACTCCGCTTTACAAAATACCGTAGGAACAGAATCCAATAAAACGACATAAATCACTATTACAAACGAATGAAAACTCGTATTGACAGCACATCACAGAATACTAAAGCCACAAATCAATGGTATGCAAGTGCAGTGTCAACAGCTATTGTTGGATCGATATTTTCGTTTATTATATTTGTGGTTCTTGTTACTAACTTCATTCGAGCAAGTGTAGTCCAGGCCAGGCGGGAACAAGAGCTTGTAAATCTGAAAATAGAGATTCAGAACAGCTCCGGCGATGAGCAGCTTCTGTCACAGATTCGCCAAAAGGATTTACAGTTCAGGCAATACTTGATTCGCAGCCTGGCTTTTACTCGAAAGGGCGCTTATCTGCTTCTCGGCAGTGTCGTGATTATGCTGATTGGTTTCAAGGGCGCGAGCACTCTGAAGAAGAAAATGCCGGCGCCGCAGCCGGGGGGCGACAGGCTCAAAGAGCAAGTCGGCGAAGCAAAGTTTTCTCGATTAGCTCTGTCAGCCGGGTTAATCGTACTTGGATTTGGGGCCTTATTGCTTGCCGTAAGGCCTGAGATTGCTTTCTATGAAGCAGCCCCGGCGGATATTTCATACCCCTCGACTGAACAGATAAGTAAGAATTGGCCTCGCTTTCGCGGTCCTGGGGGATTGGGTATCAGTGCTTATACAAATATTCCTACCCGTTGGGATGGCAAAACCGGCGAAGGGATTCTCTGGAAAACTGAAATTCCTCTTCCGGGCATGAATTCTCCTGTCGTGTGGGAAGACCGTGTTTTTCTGTCAAGTGCCGATCCCAACCAACAGCGTGTTTTTTGTTTTAATGCCGTTTCGGGCAAGCTTCTTTGGACAGGAGATGTCACCATACCGGCTTTGAAAGACGGCCGGGAACCACTCGCAGGTTATGCTGCTCCTACCGTGGCAACAGATGGTCGGAGAGTGTATGCCATTTTCGTAACCGGTATGGTTGGGTGCTTTGACTTCGACGGTAATAAAGTCTGGGAAAAAGATCTGGGCAGACCTGATGATATGTATGGATATGCCTGTTCACTTGCAATGTATCAAAACCTGCTTTTGATTCAGTATGACCAGGGGGCTGCTGAAGATGAAAAGTCCAGGTTTATTGCCCTGGAAAGTTTCTCAGGCCGCATTGCCTGGCAGGTAAAACGGCCGGTTTCAAGTTCATGGACTTCGCCAATAGTGACAAGGATTGATAATCAATATCAGCTTATCACCTGTAGTAATCCCTGGGTCATAGCATATAATCCTGCCGACGGTACGGAATTATGGCGGGCAGACTGTCTTGGTGCGGACGTAGCGCCGTCACCGATCTATGCCAACGGGCTGATTTTTGCCGTAGAGCCACATATGAAAACGGTTGCTATCCGTCCGGATGGACGTGGTGACGTCACTGAGACACATATTGCCTGGAAAATAGATGGTGGCCCGGATATCTGCTCACCGGTCAGTAACGGCGAATTGATATTTCTGCTGTCAAGTGATGGATTTCTTAGCTGCTATAAAACCGAAGACGGGACAAATTTATGGGAGCAGGAATTGAAGGACTATTTCCAGGCCTCGCCGAGTCTGGTTGGTAATAATTTGTATTTGCTCAGTGAAGAGGGCGTGATGTTCATTATTGAGGCCGGTTCCGAATATAAAGAACCGACCAAATGTGAACTGGGGGAGAAATGTTTTGCCTCGCCGGCTTTTGCCGATGGACGCATTTATATCCGGGGCGAGAAAAATCTCTACTGTATTGGAAACTAAAGCTCGATGGATCAGTTGGATTTGACATTTGTGGAGCAGGCGGTTGAGCGAATCGGCGCCGGCAGCGAAAAAGTGCTGGAGCTGCTTCAGGCCATTCAGCGACACTATGGCTATCTGCCTGCCGAGGCCCTTGAGCGTGTCTGTGAGCTGACACAGATTTCCCCGGCATCGATTATGGGTGTTTCCACTTTCTACGACCAGTTTCGACATCGTCCGGCTGGTCGTTACACAATCCGAGTCTGCATTGGCACCGCTTGTCATGTTAAGGGTGGCAGGCAGATTTATGATGCCTTTAAAAGGCATCTCGGCATCCAGGAAGAAGATGATACAGACAGGCAGAAGTTATTTACTGTTGAGAAAGTAGCGTGTTTGGGATGCTGTATGCTTGCCCCTGCAATACAAGTTGATGATGTTACTTACGGACATCTGACTACCGAACAGGTTCCAGCTGTACTGAGGGATTTTCTCGAGCAGCAAGGGGCCAGCGCTCGGCGAGCGGTCAGGCAAGACTTTGCAAAGGATGCAAAGGGCCTTGGCGAGATCCGGATATGTCTGGATTCAAGTTGTGTGGCCAGCGGCAGCGCCAGGGTGTATGAGGCGTTACAAAAGGCTGTTGAACAAACATCTGTTCGGGTCGTGGTTAAAAGTGTGGGTTGTTTGGGGATGTCCTACCTGGCGCCGCTTGTGGAAGTAGTTTTGGCTGACGGAACCTCATTTCGCTATGCGAGGGTTCAGCACGCCGATGCCATGGCTATTGTGTTGAGGCATTTTAAACCAAAACGAATTGGACGAAAAATCAGAAATGCCGTTTCCACGATGCTGGATAAGCTGCTTAACGACAAGGCCTGGGAACCTGTAACACGTTATTCGATAGATGTGCAGGATGAGCATGTTGCGTATTTTCTGGGAAAACAGGTACACATCGCCACCGAACACGGCGGGCAGATTGATCCGATCGACCTTGATGAGTACCTGCGAAGGGACGGTTTTCAGACGTTACAAAAGTGTGTCACCGAATTGGAGCCGCAGGAAATTATCGCGAGGATTGAGTGCAGCGGGCTTCGCGGCAGGGGAGGGGCCGGTTATCCCACACATCTGAAATGGTCTGCCGTTCGTGAGAGCAAATCCGGCAAGAAATATATTGTGTGCAACGGCGATGAAGGTGACCCCGGCGCATTTATGGATAGAATGCTCATGGAGTCCTATCCATATCGTATTATTGAAGGGATGGCGATAGCGGCCCATACTGTTGGGGCTGATGAGGGCTATCTTTACGTTCGTGCGGAATATCCTCTTGCGGTAGAGAGGATCAGCAGGGCGATAGAAAGTTGCCTCCAGCGAGGATTTTTGGGTGATAATATTTTGCAAAGCGATTTCTCGTTGTCTCTTAAAATTGTCCCCGGTGCCGGTGCATTTGTCTGTGGCGAAGAAACCGCACTGATGGCGAGTATCGAAGGTCGTCGTGGGATGCCGCGGCTTCGGCCACCATATCCTGCTCGCAGTGGACTTTGGAGCAAACCGACTCTTATCAATAACGTAGAGACTTATTGTGTTGTGCCCTGGATTATTCGCAACGGCCCCGAAGCTTTTGCCAATCTCGGCACGGATCACAGCAAAGGGACGAAGGTTTTTGCTCTGGCTGGTAAAATCGCTCATGGTGGGCTAATTGAAGTTCCTATGGGCATCTCTATACGCCAGATTATAGAGGATATTGGTGGAGGAATCGCCGGAGGCCTGAAGCTAAAGGCCGTGCAGATTGGCGGGCCTTCCGGAGGGTGTGTGCCGGAAGAGCTGGCTCACACTTCGGTTGACTATGAAACTCTAAAAGATGTCGGGGCAATGATGGGTTCCGGCGGCATGGTGGCGTTGGATGAGACTGACTGTATGGTTGATATCGCTCGCTATTTTCTGCAGTTTACGCAAAATCAATCATGCGGTAAATGCACTTTTTGCAGAATAGGCACCAGGCGTATGCTGGATATTCTTGACCGTTTGTGTGCCGGCCAGGGTAGAAGCACGGATATTGATGAGCTTGAGCAGTTGGCGGAAATTGTGCAGAACTCAAGTTTATGCGGACTTGGTAAAACGGCACCGAATCCGGTGCTGTCCACCATCAAATACTTCCGTAATGAATACGAAGCGCATATTGCCAAACGCTGTCCGGCGGCTCGATGCAAAGCACTTATTACTTATTCGGTGACAGACGATTGTATCGGCTGTACTTTGTGTGCCCAACACTGTCCGACCGATGCTATTGCTATGGTACCGTATCAGAAGCATGAAATTGATCCCGAAAAATGTATTCGTTGTGGGACATGCAAGAATATCTGTCCGGCGGATGCTGTGAGGGTCCAGTAAGGAATGCCTGTATTAACCATCGATAATCGAAAAGTGGAAGTCGATAACGGCGCTACGATTCTTGACGCTGCAGATAAGCTTGGCATCGAAATTCCCACGATGTGTTTTCTCAAAGGTTATGAGCCATCAACCAGTTGTATGGTTTGTATAGTCGAAGTCGAAGGTCTGGCGAATTTTGTGCCTGCCTGTGCAACTATTGCTGAAGATGGTATGATAGTCCGAAGTAGTTCGGAGCAGATCGATCGGGCAAGAAAAGCGGCTCTGGAATTGTTATTGAGCGACCATCTCGGCGATTGCCTCGGCCCCTGTGATGTCACCTGCCCCGCGCACATGAATATTCCTTTGATGATTCGGCACATTGCTTCCGGCAGGCTTCGTGACGCGATAGCTACTGTGAAAAAAGATATTGCCTTGCCTGCGGTGCTGGGACGGATTTGTCCAAAGCCTTGCGAACGAGCGTGCAGGCGGGCAGATTATGACGAGGCTGTTTCGATTTGCCTATTGAAACGATATGTGGCTGATGTCGATTTGCAATCCGCAAAACCATATTCACCACCTTGTAAGGTCAAACAATCCAAGCGCGTGGCTATTGTTGGGGCCGGCCCTGCCGGATTAGCTGCTGCTTATTATCTTTCTCAGGATGGATTCGGCTGCACAATTTTCGATGACCATGAAAAGCCGGGAGGGATGTTGCGGTATGCAGTTCCGGAAAAGGAGCTTCACGGAGAAGTGCTTGATGCCGAAATTGCTTTAATTATGAAGCTGGGTATAGAGTTTCAAGGCCAGACACGGATAGGCGATACTGTATCGATGGAAGATTTACGTAAGGATTTTGATGCTGTGTTTGTTGCGGTTGGCCGTATGGCTGACGATGATTCAGTCTCAATGAGTCTTCAGACTAAAGCAAATGCAATTGTTATAGACAGCCGGACTTATCAGACAAATCTGCCGGGTGTCTTCGCCGGCGGAGATTCTGTTCGAAAGCGAAGACTAACAGTTCGGGCAGTGGCGGATGGCAAAGAGGCATCAGTGTCTATCAGCCAGTATTTGTCAGGCGAGCTTGTAACAGGCCCGATTAGGCCATTCAACACTCGAATCGGTAAACTTTCCGGCGATGAGGTACAAAGATTTATTACCGGTCACAGCGATGTCCCCCGAACTAATCCCTCAAGAGAAGATGGAAGTTTTACAGATCAGGAGGCAGTTGAAGAATCTGCCCGTTGCCTGCATTGTGATTGCCGCAAGCCGCAAAGCTGTAAACTCAGACAATATGCTCAAGTTTATGGAGCCCGTCCGGCTCGATATAAAGCACCCTCTGGCCGACCGGATTCGCAAAACAGAAGCAGCGGTGCCAGAGCGTTTGTTCAATTGTCCGAGCATCCGGATATTATCTTTGAGCCCGGCAAGTGTATTGATTGTGGTCTTTGCGTGCAGATTGTTGCTCAGGCCGGCGAGGAACTTGGATTGACGTTTGTAGGCAGGGGGTTTGACGTAAGAGTGGCGGTTCCTTTCAGTCGTTCATTGGCTGAAGCGATTCGGGATACAAACACCGCCGGAAAGTGCGTTAATGCCTGCCCAACGGGAGCGCTGGCTTATAAGCAAATCAGGCGGAACAAATTATAGAATTTTCGCCGAACTTAGAAAGGATTAAGCGCGTATAAATGCCCATACGCGCCAAATTTCTGTGATGTTGGATGGAACAATTACCCCAAAAGCCCCATCTATTGCAGGATAACATACATAATTAACATTGAGAGTCAAAATGTATAATTGTCTAAATAAATGTTCACTATTATTTTGGAGAGTTATGATGAGATTACAAAAAGTATATAGAAGTTACGTGTTGTTATTGGTATTTGGTTTGGTCGCAGTTTTTAGTTGGACAGGTCTTTACAGCACTGCCCATGCGGCGGATTGGCCCAACTGGCGCGGGCCGGATTATAACGGCATTTCAAAGGAAACTGGCTGGGTCGCGACATGGGCCGAATCTGGACCGAAAGTGCTCTGGAATGCTTCGATTGGAGCAGGGTTTTCTTCGATTGCTGTCAGTGACGGCCGGGCTTATACGATGGGCAACATCAACGATAATGACATACTCTATTGTTTTAATGCCGCTACGGGTGATGAAATATGGAAGAAATCCTATCCGTGTCCCTTGTATAGTAAAAGTCACGAAGGGGGGCCTTGTGCGACACCGACGGTCGAAGGGGATGCTATTTATACCTTCAGCAAGGATGGAGACGTTATTCGTTTTAATGCGGCGAACGGTGAGATTGTCTGGCATAAAAATCTGAACAAAGAGTTTAAATTTAAACACCCAACGTGGTATTTTTCCGGCTCACCACTTGTAGTCGGTGACCTGATTATTCTCAATGCCGGTACCAGTGGTGTTGCTCTGAATAAAACCGATGGAAATTTCGTCTGGCAAAGTGATAAAGGTGTGTGCGGATACGCCACCGGAGTGCCTTTCACTAACAGTGGCCAAAAGTGCGTGGCATTAATCGTATCCAGAGAAATTGTTACTTTGAATCCTTCGACAGGTGCGGTTATCCGGCGTTTTCCATGGAAAACGAACTATGACATAAACGCTGCGGATCCTATTATTTCAGGTGATGCAATGTTCATTTCTTCCGGATATAACCACGGCTGTGTGCTTTTGAAGATGGACGGAAATAAGGTCACCGAACTTTGGCAAAACAAGAATATGTGCAATCAAGTCAACAGCTCAGTCCTGTGGGAGGGGCAATTATATGGTTTTAGCGGACAGGTAGGAGGCAAAGGTAAACTAACATGTATTGATTTTGACACCGGTCAGGTCAAGTGGTCGCAGGGAGGTATGGGGACCGGCTCACTCATGCTTGCTGACGGCAAGCTCATTATTCTTGGAGAAAAAGGCAAGCTGGTGGTTGCGGAAGCTTCGCCGGACGAATATAAGGAGATTGCCTCGGCACAGATTCTTTCAGGCAAATGCTGGACGGTGCCGGTTCTGGCGAACGGCAGAATTTATGCCCGGAACGCCGCAGGACAATTGGTCTGTGTTGATGTAAGCGGTAAAAGCTGAGCATGCTCCGAAAAAAAGATTGCATTTAAAATTTCAAGGATAATTTGAATGAATACACAAGGAATATTCAGAAAAACTTTCTTGGCAATGTTATTTGGAATTGTGATGAGTCTATTCTGTTACGGTGTGGTTTCCGCGGCCGATTGGCCGCAATTCCGAGGGCCCAATCGTGACGGCATTTGTGCCGAGACGGGTCTGCTCAAAAGCTGGCCGGACGGCGGTCCAAAACTATTGTGGGAAATGTCTGGCTTAGGTACCGGGTATTCCAGCGTCGCCATCGTCGACGGCAAACTCTACACCATGGGTGACATCGAAGTCGATTCGGAAAAAGCCCAATATGTCATTGCCGTCGATCTGGGGACACGCGAGCAGTTATGGGCGACTAAGATCGGCCCGTCACATAATGATGGTCCTCGCTGTACGCCAACGGTTGATGACGGTCTTATCTATGCAATAGGCACTTCCGGAAATTTGATTTGTGTTGATGCTGATACCGGTGAAATCCACTGGAATAAGCATTTACAAAAAGATTTAGGCGGAGCAAAAAATCCCCAGTGGAAATTCAGCGAGTCGCCGTTGATCGATGGTGACAGGCTGTTGTGTACACCGGGCGGACACAAGGCTGTGATGGTGGCTTTGAACAAGAAGACCGGAGAGCCGATTTGGAGATGTTCGATGCCCGACATTGGACCAAAAGGCAAGGAGGAGGCGGGTTATTCCTCCATAGTCATAAGTCATGGGGCCGGCGTCAAGCAGTACATCCAACTGACAAACGAAGGTCTCATCAGCGTCTCTGCTGATGGCAAGTTTCTGTGGGGATACAACCGCATTGCAAATCGTGTGGCCAACATCCCAACGCCAGTAGTTGACGGCGACTATGTTTTTACATCGACGGCCTACCAAACCGGATCGGCACTACTCAAACTCGTGCCCGACGGTGACGGCGTAAAAGCCGAAGAAGTTTATTGGCTCGACAAGGACACGTTTCAGAATCATCACGGCGGATTTGTGAAGGTCGGAGACTACATCTTCGGCGGGCACAATCACAATAAAGGCGAGCCCACATGTCTGGACATGCGAACCGGCAAAGTGATGTGGCACGCCGACCAGCCGGGCGGAGGTTCAGCCGCCGTACTCTATGCCGATGGGCATTTGGTCTTCCGTTACCAGGACGATGTCGTGGCTTTAATCGAGGCCAATCCTGAAAAATATAACCTCAAAGGGACCTTCAAACTACCCAAGCGAGAGGGCGCCAGCGGCGAGGGCTGGGCACATCCTGTCATCTGCGATGGCAAACTGTATCTGCGCCATGCCGATGTGCTTTATGTCTATGACGTAAAGGCTCAATAGAAACCTCCAGATTGGCTTTGAATTGGGTTCGTTTTTTCGTCGGGAAAAAGTCGTTTTTTTTGCCGTAACACTTTATTCTATGTGAGTTTAGATTCATTTAGCTATTCCGAAAATTGGCTTTGTTTTTTCAAATTACTTTTCGCAATACGCATCACGCATTCCCTTGGGGACACCTTACGGTGCACTCAATACGAACCAAATTGGGTTCGTTATGCATTTTTTTCTCTGGCCGTTACGACAACGGCCAATCCCAGGCAAAACCTGGGGCTAACATATTTATATTCCTAAATTCACCACATGCGATATACGACATACGATTTGCTTTCTCCGCTTTACGATATACGATATACTACATACGATATACGTCTTACTAATTTTACCCAAAATCCCCCGAAAAACAACAAAAATCCGCTTTTTTGCCCAAAATTGTCCTTTAGTCCCCGCTGGCTTCGTGCATGAGGTACGGCGGGGGTGTATTGCGTATTGCGTAGCTAAGCCACAGGTATGTCGTATGTCGAAAACTCACGAAAATTGTGCAATATTTAGGGCTTGTTAAGGCTTCTTTTCAGTTGTTTGTTGCTCCTCTGCCGCCTTGGTTAATATCTCTACAATCTCAATGTGCTTCCTCAACTTAGCTAAATCTAAAGGAGTCCGGCTCCGGCTGTCCTTGACAGCTACATCTGCACCGTTTGTGATCAGAATCTCCACCACGTCTTTGTGTCCCCCAAGTACCGCCCGATGCAACGGTGTCCGGTTGTTCTGGGTCTTTGCGTTGACATCGGCGCCTTTGGCGATTAGCAGTGCCACCACCTGACTGTAGCCTCCTGAGGCTGCGCCAAAGAGTGGTGTAGCTCCCTGTTTGTCTTTGGCGTTTACATCGGCGCCTTTCGACAACAGCAGTTCCACCAATTCGTTGTCTCCGGCCTGAGCCGCTTGATGCAAGGCTGTTCCACCGTCAGTTGCCGCTGTTCGAACATCAGCACCTTTATCGATGAGCAACTTGGCGACTTCTGTCTGCCCCAATGAAGCTGCCCAGTAGAGAGGTGTCCAGCCGAGTTCATCCTGTGTATTGACATCGGCTCCCTGCTCTATGTGATTTTTGACACGAGCCAAATCACCCATACCTGCAGCCACGTGGAACGTGGAGGCATCAATGCCTTTGCTGACCAAGAACTCGGCAATATCCCGACTGCCTTGACCTACGGCATAGTGAAAGGCGGTCCTGTCCTCCAGGATTTTAACGTCGAATTTCGCTCCTTTGGCGACGAGGAGTTTTACGGTATCGAGATCTTCATTCCACACCGCATAGTAAATAAGCGGGTAGTCTTTCTCTGGCTCGACATTGACCTCGGCACCTTTGCTTATAAGAAGTGTTGTCAGGTCTTTGTTTCCATACCAAAGGGCGTAGTACAACGGTGTATAACCACCATCTTCCTTAGCATTAACATCAGCACCTTTTGCAATGAGAAGTTCAACTATATCTTTATGGTTATGTTCAACTGCATAAAATAGGACTGTTTTACCCTGCTTATCCTTGGCATTGACGTCTGCGTCTTGTTCCAGAAAAGCATTTACTTTTTCTAAGTCTCCAACTTGTACCGCTACATGGATAGAAGACACAGTGGCGCCTTGAGCGATGAGAAGTTCAGCTATTTCCGTATGTCCATTTTGCAATGCATAATCCAGCGGCGTACGGCCGTCATTGTCCTTCCTATCAATATCAGCGCCTTTGGCTAAGAGAAGTTCGACAACGTCTCTGCGACCACTTATCGCTGCACGGTGCAAAGCAGTTCTATTGTTGTAGTAATCTATACTATCTACATCAGTACCGTTTTCAATAATTCTTTGTACTAGAATAATGTCACCAATAGATGCTGCTTCATGAATAGAAAAAGGTGGTTCATTTGAATCGGTCAGGGGGTAAATGATCAAGCGATCTACACCAAACTGTTTGAAGCGATAAGATGAAGTAAAAATCGGCAAGGAAGGCCAGACAGTTGGAACTGGTTCTTTCTGAGTGTTCAGTGTTGTTACAAGATGCAGCAAAGCTAAAGGTTCAAAACAGTCAAAAAATGTATAGGTATGTTTCTTACTCGGGACAAAGAAGCCCTTGTGGAATTTATTAAGAATAATGTTGTCACCTATTCGGCGAGCCATCTCAAGAAATTCTGGCTTTTTGGTCTTCTCATAAAGCATTAGAAATCCCAAAAGGGTATAAGCGTGGGAACAATCAGTTTCTGTATGGAGTTCTGGACTATCTGATAAGGATAAACCAATATCTCCATATTCGTTACCGATGGCAATGTTTCTTATCATCTCCCATATATATGCATCACCCGTGGCACGATAAGCAGCACTATAAGCCCAGAAATACTGTGGGCCAGCCGGACATAACTCTGCAGCGTTTAAACCTTTTGGAAATTTCGCATCAACATAACCTTCAATATTGGTACCATCTATTAGCATTGGAATGAATGAATTATCCTCTTTACGATATGCTACTTTTCCCCATGCCGTCATTTCCTCTACAACCCATTGGATTAACTGTCGGCCTTTTTCACCCAATTTATCTCCAACCAACAAAACAGTTAACCATGGGTGAACATGTCGTTCTTCTGGATAATCCCTCATTCCAGATATGAAAGGAATCACTGGAAATCTTTGAGCAGAAGAATCAGGACTGTAATTATTTTGGGTATAATTATAAGCACTTATTCCGATATTGGGATCACGTGTGTCAACATATCGTTGTACCAAACGCTTGCTCCAAACCAGGGGCTGTTCATCGCCAGACAGATGTGTAAGCATTGCGCCTGAGTATGCAAGAATAGCTCCTGTATTAAAAAATGCATTAATATTTTGTCGAGACTGGAAAGGAACAGGACCTCCTTTATATTCATGATTCCATGGTTCTTCAAAAGGCCTAAACATCTCATAACAATGACGATCCATATTCAAAGTCGACCAGTCTAATATGTGACCTGACCAAAAAGCCCCGATAAAATATTCCGTTGCTTGTGGGTCTACTTTCCACATCAACTCGTAATAGGGATGTATGAGTTTGAGCTCATGTGTAGGCGTGCCCACTGTCGTATCTGCTGTAGCATTATACGCCTGATGCCCACCCCAAGGCAGAAGCCCATTAGAAGTCTGAAGATTTTCAAATGCATATTTAATCGTCTGTTTAGCTGCATCCCGGTATTGAGTATCTCCTGTTACTGCTGATAAGCCATCCAGGGTCCGCAGCAAAGTCTGTTGAGACGCAAAGTTGGACAGAATCCATTCTTCAGTCTCAGTTGCGGTTAACGCATC
>CAZFOQ010000115.1:0-13219 GCA_964520535.1 uncultured Pirellulales bacterium
GCACTGATTATCTTCATCCCTTTTTCATAAAGCTCTTCAGGATAAAGCTGAATTTTGTCTGCTATTATGATAACACAGCTATTCCTGCAAACGAACGGATTCAGTCCAAGAGTACCGACTCCCCTGGTTACTACTAATCGGATGTAACCATTAGTGATATCATTGGCCTCAACAGTTTCCTGCATCGCATCCGCAAGTTCGCTCTGGCTAAGCTGAATCGGCAGGCGAATCACCCTGGCGGATTCATAAAGCCTCTTAATATGGGCATCCATTTCAAAAATCCTGCCGTCATAAACACGGATACCCTCAAAAACTCCATCGCCATAAAGCAAACCATGGTCAAAAACGGATATTTTTGCATCTTCACGATCAACAAGCTTGCCATTAAGCCAAATCTTTGAACCCATACAGTTACCCTTTAAGCTATTTACTGTTTTGTGCTCTCGTTATTGTGCACAATTTTACCATCTACTAATGTTACTATTCGGTTCGCCCTTTGTGCAATCCTGTCATCGTGAGTTACCATCACAATCGTCTGGCCAGCCCGATTCAGTTTTTCAAGGACATCTAAGATACTGTTTCCTGTCGCAGAGTCAAGATTTCCTGTCGGTTCATCTGCTAAAAGCAACTGGGGCTCATTCATTAAGGCTCTGCCAATCGCTACTCTCTGTCTTTCTCCGCCGGACAACTGATAGGGCTTATGTTTGGCCCGGTCAGATAAGCCGAGTTGCTTGAGCAGTTCTCCGGCACGGTTTTTCGCCCATTTCCGGCAGAAAAACCAGCCGATTACGCTCTTGCTTGCCATAACCGGCAGAAAAACGTTCTCCAACACACTTAATTCGTCCAATAAATGATAAAACTGAAATACAAATCCGACCTTTTTGTTGCGGAATCGATTCAATTCGCCTGAACCAAAACGCCTCAAATTACGCCCGGCAAACGCAACATCGCCCTTGTCCGGCTTATCCAATGCACCTAATATATGTAAAAGCGTACTTTTGCCACTGCCGGAGGCGCCGATTATCGCCACAAATTCACCCTTTTTCACAGCTAGATCGGCACCTTTGAGCACTTTTACCTTCGTCGCACCCATGCGATAAGACTTTTTAAGCCCATGAACCTTTAATATAAAATCGTCCTTGCTCATATATACTCAATCATAACTGGTTAACCTGCAGTGTCTCTGCGGGTTTCCGCCTTGCCGCCTGCCAGCTCGGCACGAACGCCCCGATTAAACAGACAAAAATCGCCGACAGGGCGATTATTAAAAGGACACTAATTTCCAACTGATTCGGAATATCACCTATGGCAAAAATAGTCCTGTCCCATAGCTGAAAATCGTACTTCTCAAAAAGCCAGTCTTCTATCCGATTGATATTCAATAAGAACAACCAGCCAGCAAATAAACCGACGCCGGAACCCAAAAGGCCTACTAAAAAAGCAAATCCGGAAAACAATTCAATAATATCTGCACACGAAACACCGATACTTTTTAATATGCCTATATCCTTACTCTTATGGCTGATAATCATATAAAAAACAACCAAAATAATAAAGACAGTTGTGATCCCCACGAAAGCAAACATAACAGTCATCATGGTCTGTTCCTGCTCCATTGGTGCGATGGATTCGCGTCTGTACTCTTTCCAGCTTTGAACAGAAACTGTGTCCAATAAATATGCTTGTGCTTCGTCAGCCCTTTCTTGTTTATGGTTCTGCCATAAAGATCGTACTTTTTCACAACCAGCCTGGACATCAACATTCTGTCTAAACTTGACATGTATCCAGGAGACCCTTTTGGTTGGACCGGCCATGCCGCAAAGCATTTGAGCCTGTTCAAACGGCAAATACACCATTGATGCATCAATCCTGGGTAAGTTGCTGCTTGAATGGTCGCTGTAGTAGAATGTTTTTGTGTTGACCATATCAGTACCGGCTTGAGCCAGGGCACCCTTTGCGGTCAAAGGGAAACAACTGATTGAAAAACCGATACGAGGAAGACTGCTCTCTTGAGGATATATGTTCTCGGCTTCCCGACGCAGCAAGTCACCCAATACACATCCCGTTAAATTAGGGTCATACTCAGGCTTGAATGTTTTAGAAAAATTGCTTTTATTGTAATACAAGGTGTCCCCAAAGCCGGTCGCCTGACTATGCCTCACGGGGTCAATACCCATAATTTCAATGACATCGTCCTGTTTTGAGCCTCTGCGTCTTTTCAGCGCGAAACTTTTTATCACAGGTGAAACAGCTTCAATAGCATCCTCCTGTTCCAGTATCTCAATAAAATCTTCATAGTACGCAAAACCAACCAGCGATTCGGTCCCGACAACACAGTCGCCAACGAAGCGATGATTCCTGAGCTTGAAATCGCCGACCAGGCCTGTCATTACAGTCATCACTACAACAACGATGAAAACGCAAAGCGCAACCGCCAGCACTGCAAAATATGTTATACGGCGTTTTAATAAATATCTAAATGCAAGGAGAATCTTATACATGGCTCCATCACAGTGAATTTGGAAATCTTTTATTAATATGTTTTATTCATATCTTAGAATCTCAACTGGCTTTGTTCTTGCCGCAAAGATAGCCGGGATAACAGCCCCTATTGCTGCGGCAATAACTGCAAATAATACAATAGGCAGAGCTGATGACCAATCAATCTTATTGGGTATCTTACTGAACAAATACACGCTGCTTTTCCAAACTTTGAGTCCAAAGATTATACTTATCCAATCTTCAATAACATTCACATTTCTTGTAATAATGTATCCCAGGACAACACCAATACCTGAGCCTACCGCTCCAACACAAGCACCAAAACCTACGAAAATAATAGCTACAGAACTGCTCGAGGTTCCACAACTTTTTATTACTGCGATATCCTTCTGCTTTAATCTTACTATCAAGCTGAATATGCAGAATATCAACAGGACCACGCCGAAGCTTACAACACCAAATATAACCAGCAAAACGCTCATTTGCTTTTTATATGCAGCGATAAGGCGACTCTGTAATTGCTTGGCCGTTTCGATGTAGGTATTTTGTAAAAGGTATGGATTTGCCTCCAACTGCTCCTCAACAAAAGTACGCCATACTCCACGAACCACAGCAATCGCAACTTCGGGATCGGTCTTATCTGCGAGTCTAATATGAATTTGCTCGGCAACCGGTAAGGTTTCATTGGGATGCAAGATTTTACTAAGTTCTTCTACCGGCAGATACACACAACCATTGTCGAACTGATAAACACCGGTTTCAACAATATCCGCGATAGACAATTTCACTACTTCCCTCTTGACTTCCGGTCTTGTCGCATTATCTGTATCTGTTGTAGATATGGTGCCTGTTGTCAGGACAACCTGCCGGCCGAGCATCTTTCGTGCTTTGTCATAATCATACTCATCCGTCTTTTCGTCAGGTTTACCCAATACACCAATGCCTACAAATGCGCCAATTTTATCCGGAGAACCCGGGACATCAAAGGATAGTTTACCTTGCGAGTCCCTCTGATTGAGTATAAACCGATCAAAACCGGTCACCTTCGCACGTCGGCCGGGCTCAATCCCCCAGATCTCCACCGCCCTGACGTTACCTTTATCCAGATGCAGCAAACCGGAACCAAGGATTACAGCAGTTGCTGAATCTACTGCTTTCGTTTGCTCTAAGCGTTCGATAAGAAGGTCATATTTGGGAATCGCAGTCGGCGGAGCAACAACAACATTGCCTATTGCTTTAACCGCCGCCGCCTCTACGGCATTGATGAAACCGGTAAACAGGCTGGCAATAACGATCAATAGGGACACTGAAAGGGCGACTGCCGCAATGCTTAAAAATACGATCTTTTTCTTACGCAGGTATCGCAGCCATAGTAATAATTTCAACATCGCATCAGTCGTTAATATTTAGCCCCTGGGGGGGTGATTCCTAATCCTTTACGGGTCTAAGAAGCGGAAACAACACCACATCACGAATACTGGCAGCGCCGGTGAGCACCATTACAAGTCTGTCAATCCCGATACCCAGCCCGCCGGCCGGCGGCATACCGTATTTCAACGCCGTGACATAGTCACTGTCCATTTTTGTCAGTGATTCTTCCTGGCCGCGAAGCTGGACAAGAAAATTCTGATATTGCTCTGCAGGATCATTCAGCTCGGTATAAGCATTTGCCAACTCCATTCGGGCGATAAACAGTTCAAATCTCGCGGCAAATTTGGGGTTGTCTTTCTTACGCCGGGCCAACGGACACAGTGACGCCGGATAATCTATTACAAATGTCGGATTAATCAGATTATCCTCTACAGTCGCCTCAAACACCTCGTTTACGACAACGGCATCGTCCATATCCGCCTCGTCCAGTTCGAGCTGCCTGGCTTTTTCTCTGACAGCGTCTATATTGTCAATATCGCAGCCGCTGTATTCTTTCAGTAGCTCGGCGTATTTCGCACGCCGCCAGGGACGAGTGAAGTCTATTGTGAACCGATCGAACTGAACTTGCTTTTGGCTGCAGTATTTTTCCACACAAAGCGAAATAATCTCCTCGGTTAAATCCATCATCACATCATAGTCGGCGTAGGCCTGATAGACTTCGAGCATCGTGAATTCCGTCTTGTGCTTCCTGCTCAGGCCCTCGTTGCGGAAATTTCGATTAACTTCGAAGACTTTTTCCATGCCGCCAACGAGCAGTCTTTTAAGAAACAGCTCCGGTGAAATCCGCAAAAACAAATCCAAATCCAAACTGTTATGATGCGTGATAAAAGGCCTGGCTGCCGCACCACCGGCAATAACCTGCATCATCGGCGTTTCAACTTCCAAAAATCCTTTCGAAGTGAGAAGCTCGCGAATAGTAGCGACAATAGCACTGCGATTCTTGAACCGCTCCATGACTTCAGGATTGGCCCACAAGTCCACATATCTTTGCCTGTAGCGCTGGTCAATATCCGCCAGACCGTGAAATTTCTCCGGGGGCTGCAGCAAACACTTGCTTAGAAGTACAATATTATCGACCCATATTGTGATCTCACCAGTTTTGGTCTTGCCTAACTGGCCGGAGGCACCGACTATGTCACCAAGCTCAAGTAGCTTTGCCAATTCCCACTGTTCACCCAGTAGTTTCTTACTCAAGCCGATCTGAATAGTGCCGCTTCGGTCACGTAAAGTAATAAATATGAGCTTGCCGATGTCCCTTAATAAAACAATCCTACCCGCGGCTTTCGCCTGCAGACTCTGGTCGCCCTCTTTGAATTTACTTTTAATATCTTCAGCCGACTCGGCTTCCTCATACCTGCCACCGTACGGATCGATACCAAGTTCTTTAATCCGGGACAGCTTTTCCTGCCTTTGTTGTTCAAATTTGTTTATATCATCCGAATTTGTCAAATCCATACACCTCTAAGACTAAAGTTGCTCCGTAAATCGTCGTGTGTGATGTGCATTGCGTATCGCGTAGAAAAACCGGCTCACCATGCAATATGAAATACGCAATACGAAAATAGACATAAAATTATGAATCCGATCGCGCCTTTGTTAGTACTTCAGCCTGAACCAATTTGCTCCTTACAACTAATAAACCAACCGCTAATTGCTGGTCAACCGCAAGAGTTTCCTCAAGTGTATGTTTTTTCACCACATCGTTGACGTCGTCGTGATCGGCCTTGACCAGCACATCATTAGCCCTTTGTGCATCTATCATTTTTTTAATTTCATCGCTACTCAATTCAACCACGATATTAGGACCAACTCCCCAATCTTCTCTGTCCTGTTTTTTCATTTCTTCGCGACTTTCGACTCTCTGACCGGAAGGCAAGTGATAATATGCCATAGTGTATTTCAACTGCGCGCCATCACCAATGGAACTGGTGATCCCCTGCACACTCCCTTTGCCGTGGGTTCTGGTCCCAACCAAAATCGCTCGTTTGTGTTTTTTGTCCGCCAAAGCCCCGGCCACAATCTCAGATGCACTGGCAGAATTTGAATTCACCAGCACCACGAGAGGATAATCAGGATGAGTTCCCCTCTTGTGCGCCTCTGCATAGATAGGCAGCCTTCCAAAACCAGATTGTCTTTGTACTATGATATCATCATCGAGGAATTTGTCTGCTACATCAACCGCGCTCTCTAAAAGCCCGCCTGAATTATAACGCAGATCCAGCACTAATCCCCTCAATCCCTTATCTTCAAGCTGGTCCAATACTTTCTCTAAATCCGAAGCCGTTTCCTCAGAAAAACTGGTGAGTCGGACATAACCAATGTTTTTCTCTTGATCAATGATATACTGCCATTGGCCCGTATCGGTCCTTTGCCAGCCGCGAATGGTCGGAACAACTATTTTGCCTCTGGTAATGATGATATCCTTCGTGTTTTCCTTTCCGGAGCGCCTTATCGTCAATTTAACTTTTGTGCCTTTGGGTCCGGTTATCTTTTTAACCGCACAAGTCAGAGTCATATCTTTGGTCTCAATTCCATCAACTGCTACTATAACATCCCCTGCATCAAGACCTGACTTATATGCTGGTGTATCAGGCAACAGGCTTGATACTGTCAATAATCCCTTTGGTTTGGAAATCTCTATCCCGATACCTGAAAATTCGTTGGTCATCAACTTTTTAAATTCCGGCACCTGCCTTGTCCATATTATAATTGTATAATCGTCAAGCGCAAACAGGGATGCTTCTGCAAACTGTGCAACCAATAAAGGCCGGGGTAAACCAATAGTTGTTTCACTCAGTTTCAGAATCTCCTCTAAATAATTCAGGAATTTATCCCTATCAATCCCTGTGGGCGACTGTTTGACTTCGTCCAGCATAGTTTCCAGGGCCATCGACCAAGCGGAGAGAGATTGTCGATATTCAACTCCCGATTTCTGATTTTCATTTGGCACTTTGAAATCATCAGGAGGAAATTCCATCACCTCTCCGAGCAATTTACATCGCTCAAGAGCCTTAGTCGCCATTTGTTCATACTTGATCTTGTCAACGTAATACCTGTCAAGGAAATCAACAGCATTAACAAATATCTCTTTCTGCACACCGTGGTAACGCTCCTCGCGGGTCTCACACGCACTGTCCTCCAGGGAAGCAGCAATAGTAGCCTTATCATAGATTTGTTGAGCATAATCAGAATAGCCCTTATTATTAGGATCGATTACCACAAGCCAGGCATAGCAATTCATGTATGCCTCCAGCCATTTGCCCTCAACCTCAAAACCGGTGGCTTTGTCTATCACTTTCTGCAGAACATCTTTTACGAACTCATCTGACATAAGCTGTTCTTTCTGCTGCTTGTCCGCAAGCTCACTGACGCTGGTAATAGCAGAAAGCGCCTCAGTAATATCATTCACATCATTGATATCTTTTTGATCTCGAAGCTCATCCAGTTCGGTTAATCTCTCTGCATAAGCGGCTTCTCGTGCCTGCTTCATTTGTTGACTTATATCCTGATATCCGTCAATAATCTGCAACAACTGGCAAGCAGATTCACTAAATTGGTTCGGGTCGTCATCCGAGTTTTGTCTAAACAGCTCACCCGCAGCATCGAATTTGCCCTGATAAATCAGTTCACAGACCTGACCAACAACACTGGATTCAACTGAAACAGATTCAGGAAATTCCGATATGCCTTCACGAAGCGCCGGAGTATTCGTACGCGATGCAAATGCACAAGCAACAGACGAAATAAACATTGTTGTTAGACATAGAAGCCATTTTATACTACGTATTTTGTATCTCGTGTCTTTCATCTCACATCAATCCGATATAATATTAATTGCTTTGAAATCCAGGCCTTAAAATCTTAAAGATTTGAACAACTGGATCTCTATTTGGTTTTGAATTTAACACCTGGAATTAATTATACACACTCGGCAGCCTTTCCCGCACAACCTAAAACGTGCAGTTTATGTCTTACCATCTCTCTAATAGCGTCCCTGCCTGGACCCAGATATTTACGTGGATCAAACTCGCCGGATTTTTCAGCTAAAACCTGCCGGATTTTAGCAGTCAATGCCAGTCGCAGATCCGTATCTATATTAACCTTACAAACTCCCATCTTCGAAGCTTTGCTGACAGACTCTTCCGGGACACCCATAGCGTTTGGCATAGCACCGCCGTATTTATTGATAAGATCAATAAACTCTTTCAATACACTACTCGATCCGTGCATTACCAGCGGGAAACCTGGTAACCGCTTGCCAATCTCTTCCAGAATGTCAAACGCCAGTTTCGGCTCTTTCTTGAACTTATAAGCCCCATGGCTCGTCCCGATCGCAACCGCTAATGAGTCAACACCCGTCTTCTCCACGAACTCCTGAACCTGTCGCGGATCACAAAGATGCTTGCTGATATCATCACGATCGACTCCAACTACGTCTTCCTCGATACCACCGAGCTGACCAAGCTCCGCCTCGACAATAACGTCGTATTTGTGAGCATAATTAACTACTTCCTTTGTAATGGCGATGTTCTCCTCGAACGGTTTACTCGAAGCATCTATCATTACCGATGTAAAACCATCATCGACAAATTGTTTGCACGTCTCAAATGAATCGCCATGATCCAGGTTGATTGCGACAGGAATGTCCGGATTTTCTTCAACCACTACATCGATAATTGCCTTTAAGTAGCTAATACCTGCATATTTGCGCGCTCCTCTGGAGACCTGCAGGATAAGCGGGGCCTTTTCCTCGGCTACGGCCTCAATAATTCCCTGCGTGATTTCCATATTATTTACATTGAACGCACCAATAGCATAGCCGTTCTTATAGGCCATTTCGAACATTTTCCTGGTATTCACCAACGCCATAATCGTCTCCTTTAAAATCTAATAATCAACGACATTTTTACCAAACCTCAAAAAACCACAGTTAGAAGCCTGCCGAACCACCTAATCCCATATATCTACTTGGTCCAATCGCTAAATCCGGCACGCCCTGAGGCCATAAGCTAAAAACGACCGCCTGTCTGTCCAGCGATTCATCCGTACTGAACGTAACAGACCAGTATAACCTGTGATACCGCCTAATGAGCGTTATATCATTTCGGACTTTTGCACCGTAGTCAAAATCAAGTTGCCCAGAATAAACGAGAGTATAACGCGGGTCAAGAAGATAAGTAAACGCGAATGTAACCGCATTTGAACCTTTTTCCCCATAATTATTCTCTATTCGTCTCAAATATCTACTTCCGATATAATAACTTAAATTAGGCCATCTCAGGTGCGAAAAACCCACATTATATTGCTGCACCACCCCGCTTTGCATGTCATAGTTCATATCAGAGAGCAATGCTGTGGTGTCGCTCATTTTCCAGATATAATCAACCCCGAAGTAGTTTCGTCTTGGCCCATAAATAACACTGCCGCGTCTATCTTGCTGCGGAATCGTGTTGCTGAACACATTTACGAGCGGAATAAAGGGTTTGTTCCAGATAAATTGATCCGGCCCCGCCGATGCATCGCCCGAATCATTCACCCAGGTTACGTCCATATCCAGCCGCATCCAGTCAACGGTCCGTTTATCCTGACCTGAGCCGCGTTTCGTTTGTAGACGCTGCGAAATACCCACGCTCAATGTATCGCGTTGTTCAACAACAGGATCGCTTTGAGAATACCCAACGGCAATAAAACGGGGCTGTATTATATGCCGCAACTGGTCTAAATCCCACAATTCAGATTTGATATCCGGAAAAACCTTCCAAAACGGCTGCGGCGATACGCGAACTCCTGCTTCGCCAATCCAAACATCATCTTCCCGTGCCGCCATTCGGCCATCAAGCTCTCTATAGAAGCCCAAACCGTCTTCATACGCAACCGTTCCAGCTATAAAAGGCACGACTTTCGTCTTGCCAACCGCCATCGGCATATCAATCTCATTTCTCGTTGTCATAAACGTAAAAAACTCCTGGGAGCCTATCGGTGTGCCGTCTGAAGCGTAACGCTGACGGAATCGGCTGGCCTGATTATCGCTATAGAACGTCAGCTTATCGTCAAGAAATGACTGACCGGTCCAGTGAAATTCAGCGGTGGGTAATTCTTCCAACTCATTAATAAAATCATTTAATCTCACTTTACCAAAAAATGAAAGACCCCAGTTATCCTCGATGCGTTTCAAATGAACGAGCGTCTCCTGCTCCTTGTCCACGTTAAATTCATCGCGATAATAACTTTCTATAAAATTCTTATCAGAGATGTAGCTTACTTCGGTTGTCAGTTGCCAGCTATAAGGCAAAAAATGCCTGTGTTGCCAGCGGAATCGACCGCGAAGCTCACGAGGCGGTTCAAGGTTTTTTCGAGAGCTATGCCTGCCAAGCCGGTCCTCACCCTTATCATTAATCAAATAACCTAAAAACCTGCCGCCATAATCCTCTCCTTCATAATTAGTTGCTACACCACCGCCGAAACCTCGATCGTCATAATAATCCAGAGCCAGGGTACTGTCCGTACCTTCCGGCTCCTCTAATCCCAACAACCGAGCCAGGTACCACCGAGTCTCAATATATGTCCCAAAGGTATTGTCGTTACCTATATGTATGCTTTTAAGCGGAATATCAGGCCTTTGCATATTACTTCGCATATACGGCAAATAAAAAAATGTTTTGTCATACATCTTCAAACGCACATCATTCATCTGTGCATCGAAACTACTTTTTGAAACCGAGCCCTGCTGTTGGTCAATCGTGGTCGTATCAGTGACAACCACACTCGAAGCATTCAGGGAAATCTGAGGCACATAAAATTCGCTGGTTGTAAGTGTGACATTTTCAGCAGAGAATTTATTTGCCGCCAACATCTGTAATTTTGCCGCCCTGATATAAATAGGAATTCCGGCGTTCACGTCGAAATTTCTCATCACCGCATTTATCACAATCGCCTTTTTTTCCTCTAAATCATAGTATATTTCATCCGCCCTAATCGTTCGCTGCCCTTCTGTCATCACAACATCGCCGGATAGATAAATTGCCTTCACTGCTCCGCTGGCTAAAATATCGTTGAATGTATTACGTGTATCGGATTGTGCCTCTTTTTCGGGCGAGGAGAATATTACAGCATTGTCAGCCTGTAATTCCAGCAGGCCGCCTTTTTCATCCTGTTTTTGCCACAGATAAAACCTGCCAATGACTGTTCCAATTTTTTTATCTTCCTCCCATTTTATATCCAGTGGGGCATCTCCGACAGGCGACAAATTAATTGGATATTTTAAGTTCAGCTTCATATCCAAAGCTGTGCTCGTTGTTCCAGCAGGTTTTGCGGCACCGGGCTGCTCCGATAGTCTTTCCGGCTCAACTTTTTCTGCCGGTAACTCAGCGACCTGGGGCTCAGCCTCGACGGTCGTTAGCCCAACCCCGGCTGCTCGCAGCGATTCGAAGGCTTGTGCGTAAAGCTCTAAGCCTCGAGGATCGGTCGTTTGCCTACTATCGGCCGTTATGAAAACCTCGCCGCTAACGCCAAATCGAAGCACCATCTGCTGATCTTCTATCAACTTCCCATTAATATCAACCGTCTGGATCGCCCCGGCTTTTTCGGCCGAAACATTGCCATGCAAATACACTATTGCCTCGTATTTAATGCTCCCAGGCCCTTCAGACTCAACCGAATGCGGCAGCAGCCATATGACCGAGCTATCACTGGAAAACTGATTCGCTCCGAGCGACATTGAAAATCCGCCCCGGCCTGTTGCCTCGTCTTGTGACGGGGGTCGCAGATGCAAGAAAACAAGAATATGCTCGCCTGTGCTGTCCTTGGGACTCCGCCGTAAGGTGTCCCCAAGCGGACTTACGGAGAACTGGTAAGTGATGGCCTCGTCTGCCTTAAGGTGTAAATCATCTCCGGCAAAAGCTTCGACCTTCTGGTTCGATATGCTTTCACTGCCCGCAGCCACACAAGTTACACCAATCAGCATACCTAAGAAAACAGAGACTAATATCTTGTTTAACATCCTTGTACTCGTATTTGGGGTTTGGGGATAGGGGATAGAAGATAGCAAACAATACCCTAAACCCTATACCCTAACTCCTATCTTAGATTCAAATTCAACGAGATTATAGCCGGTTATCAATGCAAAGCCAGTAAAAAGCTCATTTGATATATTCTTAACTTGATTTGTCCGAAGATTTCTGTTAAATAATCCATTGGAAGCAATTCTTAAACAGAGGTTTCACTATGGCTAAAGACGAGTATTCGGAATATCAAAAGGCGGTAATTTCAGATTATTATGCCAACCTCGATACAATCATGCTTCAGAAACTCAGCGAGCTGGTCAGCGAATTGTACATGGTTGAATCAGAAACAAAAGAACAGCGTCTCTGGCATAGAGCCCGCAGAGCGATGGAAAAGTTAAACATTCCGCAGGCAATCATCGACCATATCATCGAACAACGAGATGTGGATATTTTAGCTAAAAACCTCGAGGACTGGCTCTACGTAAGGAGTCCCAAGGACAACCGCAGCAGGAAAAAATAAACTACTCACTCCCGCCCAAAAACATTTAGGTTTTGCCTTGGGGCTTTTGTGTTGATATGCTATCGTCAGGCTTGAGCTGGATAGTCATAGGGACTCCGCCGTTAGGCGTCCCCAAGCGGACTTACAGAGAAATTTTTGGAAATTTCCAATTATTTCGATTAACAAGACGCCGCTCAGAAACGACTTACATCATGGAGACAAATATGAACCAGTACCAGAAGGCATCCTCTGGAGAATATTCCGCTTCAGAAAAAGTATATCCCACCGCAGAGCACGGCAAATTCAGTCTGAGGGATATGCTGGATTACTTTGTCAAACGCGGCGCGCTGCGGGTCTCGGACCTGCACATCAAAGTCGGCGCCCCGCCGGCATACCGCATCGACGGCGACCTGGTCAAACTCAAAGGTCCAAATATAACAGCCGAGATGGCAAAAACGCTTATCTACCCATTCCTAAGTGAAGAAAATACAAGTAAACTAAAGAGCAATCACAGCGTGGACTGTTCCTATCGGCTTGGCTCGCTTCAGTTTCGAATTAATATCTTCATGGAAAACGACGGCCTGGCCGCAGCTATAAGAGCCCTGTCGCTGGAGATTCCACAAGTAGAGGAAATTGGCTTTCCGAACAATGTCTGGGAAGACATCATCAATCGCAGGCACGGCCTGGTCCTAATGACGGGCATTACAGGGGCCGGCAAATCCACGACAATCGCCGCCTTGATCCACCGAATCAGCCAGAAAAGCGCCTGCCGAATTATGACCGT
>CAZFOQ010000116.1:0-13140 GCA_964520535.1 uncultured Pirellulales bacterium
GAATTGCGGTCCATTTGGAAGTATACACTTGGTAGTCTTTATAATAGCCCGGCTCATTACCAATCGAAAAGCTTTCCAGTACATCCTTATAATTTTCATAAATGATCCCGGCTGTATTTTGAGCAACCCTGTAATTTATTAGGGACGTTTACCTAATAACGTCAGTTTTTAGTTTTGAGTTCTTAGTTCATAGTATTTAACACACGGTTTTATTGAAAAATCTGGATTTTCGACTATTCGGCTTGCGCTCAGGGCAGACCCTGCGCGGGAATGACAACTTGAGATTGCCGCGTCGGCCAATCGGCCTCCTAAGGGGCAAGCTCTCCCTATGGGACACCTAACGGCGCTCGCAATGACAAAGGCAAATTGGTGTTGAGCCACATCTTAGCTATTATTTATGGAGAGGTGTTGTTTGTTTTATTGGGATTTGAGTTTCAAGAATAAAATTCATTGAATATTTGCTTTTATAATTAGTGCACAAGCCGGAGGAATTGAAATATTAATTTCATTATTTCCGAGGTTGGAATCCGGCAAAATTTGCCATTGACCTTTCCATGTTCCGTCACTTTCAATTTGGGCGCCTCCCAATGTTACCGTTTCGGAACCGGCCGCAATATCGTTATTTTTTGCTTCGAGGGAAATGACTTCCACTTTGGAATTATGCAATGATGCATCGAGTTGAATGCTGATTTGAAGTTTTTCGGTGTTCTTATATTCTTTGTTGATTAAAGTCAACAAAACAGTTTTGTTCCGGCAGAGATTTGCGTAAGCAACAAAATTTTGGTCGGAAGAAGAAACCTCCACATCAAGCGAGTTGCCGGAACCGGCCAAGCTGAATAATTTCATCCCGTAGCTCAAAGGACGTGCTTTATAACCGTTATCAGATGTAACAAACGCGGCATATCGGCAGGGTAAAGCGATTGCTCCTCCTGTAATGTCGCCGGTATGAAAGTTCAATCCCGCCGCACCGTGTGAGGTCCACCAATGCAAATAATCAAGCGCCCACAAAGCCGAAGCATAACTATCGCTTGCTCCTTTTAAGCCACTAAACCAGTAACTGTTTGTTTCGGTTAGCCGAAAAGAAACAGGAGTTCCTTTTACCGCTTCGAGCATTCCCTGCAAAACTCTATCGTAAATGCGATATGCCGATGGCCTCAGCATTTTTTCCCTTGATTTTTCGGCATCGACCGGGATAAGTTTGGCAACGTCTTTTTCGCCGGGATTTTTATAAGAACATCCAAAGGGATAATTGTGTTGTGTAATTTGAACAAGTCGTCCTGCGGGATTGCCAAAATCTGAAACTATTTTCTTTATTCTTTCAGGCTCAGGATTCTGGTCGGGACCGGCAAATACGGCATCAGGATAGACTTCGAGAATTGCATCCCGAATTGCGGTCCATTTGGAAGTATACACTTGGTAGTCTTTATAATAGCCCGGCTCGTTACCAATCGAAAAGCTTTCCAGTACATCCTTATAATTTTCATAAATAATCCCGGCTGTATTTCGAGCAACCCTGGGATCTCCATCTTGTAGCCGCACCGAATAAATCACTTTTACATTTGCCGCTTTCGCAAATTTAAAGAACGACTGTATATCTTCTTGGCCAGGAATTGGTATATTCGGCGCATCTACGGAGTTTCCTCCGATCCGAAGATTTTTTACACCAAGCGTTTTAAACATGTTTAGCAGTGCTGTATTATCCGGCCGAAAATAATGTACTCCTTTTTCGTCAGGCAATACCTGGGCTGTTTCATAACTTAATCCAACAGCCTCAGGTGAGATTTCTTTTCCTGGAATTTTCGTGTTTACCTTAACCGTTATCGGTTCTTTTTTAGAGGGATTAGTTGAGTTGTTACGCGATTGGAGAGAAAATAATAAAAGCAGTATATTAACTAAAGTAGTAATTTGTTTCATCTTCTTTTTTTAAGATTAATTCCGTCGGTATAAAATTATTAAAACTTCAAAAAACAAACATATTAATCATGAACTTCATATTTTAGATTTTATAAAAAAATTATCAACTCTATTTATTCTATGCGTTTCTATGGATATAACCGCAAAAGAATCCACCATTCGGGACGTTTTACCGAAATAAATGTGTTGAAAATTGCCGCGCTGCCCCATCGGCTCCGCTCAGAGCCTGCCCTGAGCCTGTCGAATGGGGCTAGGCTAAATCGCAATTACATTCTTAATTAGCTTGCCGGAGCACTCCATAAGTATATATGCATATACTTATATACTATGGCGGCAACTTACAAACTGCCTTTACCGATAGCAATCAACCAAATCGATTACATAATGTCGCAGGATTAGTCCATAAGTATATATGCATATACTTATATACCATTGCAGTAATCACCAAACTGACTTTCCTGAGAGCCTTCGTCCGGAGTCACTTGACCACCGTGCAAACGTGCTCCATTAGAAAAAATTGGTGCGAAATCATCGCACTCTGCATGCTCTATCATAATCTTTTGTAAGGCCTTCAGCGTTAATTCGTGTCTATGAATCCTATCTCTTGTCTGCGGGTCTTTGTCGGGAATTATTGTTTGGAATCCGGCCTATTATTTTGCAGCTTTTTTATCGCTTCAAGCTGCAGGATAACCTCTTTATCTCGCAGCCGATTCATTGCTCTTTTGGTTTTTATAAGAGCCTCCAGAGTCAATACGCATATTTTCATATCTTCAACTTCAATAAGCCTGCTTGCCCGCTTGACCTGGTCGTAATCACCAAGACCATCAATAAAGCTCAGACAGTCCAACTGGCCTATCTTAGTATCGAGATACAGATTTTTGAATTGGCCGCACGTCTGCTCGGTCAACTGAAGCTTTTTTCGCCCCGGCGTCATTCGGTGCACAGGATCCAAATCAGAGATTGCCGTTTGCAGGGCGAGCAGATTGGCAGTTGAAAAATCACAGCAGATGTCGATATCCTGAGTGACGTACGTACATCCGTGCACAACGCCTGCAAATCCACCTACGATTACGAAATCAACGCCGGCCTTGACCAGCCGTTCAAGCAGATTTAAAAAATCGCTGCTCACAATTTTCTCGCTTTCCGCAGTGATTCGGCAGTGTTAAGTGCGATCTGATGCCTCTTAATGCGTTTCGTGCAGCTTCTGCCGGCGTTGTCAATTAGTGCAGGGACATCTATTCCGTAGTCGATGGCCGCCTGGATCGGATCTGTTCGAACGGATTTGCTCTTTGTTTTTCTGCTTTTATTCTGCTTAGCTGCCATAGTAAACAATTATAAGCATCCTGATACACCGCTTCAATATCAAAGTTGAAGGATAGTGGTACATCTGATAAAATCTCCGGCTTATGAGCAAGGACCTCAAAGACAAGACGCTTATCGAGCTTGAGCAACTCATGACGGAGCTGGGCCAGAAAAAATACTTAGCCGGGTATATTTTTCACTTTATACACGTTGAGAACGTTACGGAAATTTCTCAAATTACGCCTTTGAGCAAGGCCTTTAGAAAACAACTGGCTGAGCAGGGCTACTATATATCCGGCCTTACTATCGCAAATTCACAGAATGGCCAAGCCCAGAAACTTACCGATAAAGATGGAACAGTAAAGTATTTGTTTACACTGGCAGACGGCGAGAAGATCGAGACTGTCCTGCTGCCTGAGGGCAGGCGGAAGACACTTTGCATCTCGACCCAGGTCGGCTGCAATTTGGGCTGTCTGTTCTGCGCTACGGCAAAACTCGGTTTTCGCCGGAACCTGACTGCGGCGGAAATTGTGGACCAGGTCAATACCGTTGAGGCCGATACCGGTAAAATCACAAATGTCGTCTATATGGGCATGGGAGAGCCGCTTCTTAATTACGATGCGGTGACAAAATCGATAGGCATCCTGAACCATCCGAAAGGTAAGAACATCGGTATACGGCACATAACAGTCAGTACGTGCGGGATAGTACCGGCGATAAAAAAGCTGGCTCAGGAAGATGTGCGGCCCCGACTGGCAGTGTCACTGAACGCCCCAACCGATGCCTTGCGGACAGAATTGATGCCCATTAACGCCAGATATCCGATAGCGGAGCTTTTCAAAGCGATACGAGATTATCAGCACAGTACCGGCCAGCGAGTCACATTTGAGTATGTTATGATAAAAGGATTAAATGATTCAGCCGAGCACGCCCGAAAGTTTGCCAGGCTGCTGGGCGGGCTCATGTGCCATGTGAATGTAATTGAGCATAATCCTCATCCTGGTTGTGAGTTTGTAGGCAGCAGCAGTGACAGCATTAAAGCGTTTGCGGCAATTCTGGAAAGTTCCGGCATCGAGACAACCGTGCGCTTCAGGATGGGCCGGGGGATTCGGGCGGCCTGCGGCCAACTCGGTACCGATTTGCTGGAAGGCTAATAAAACAGGATGGGAAATTAATGAAACGTCAGCCTTCGATAATTACTGTGGGTCTTACTCCGGCGTGGGACATGACCTGCCGGGGGGAAAATCTTGATTGGGGCCGGCATAAAAACATCGACGAGCAAACTATTACTCCCGCCGGTAAGGCACTCAATGTCTCCAAAGCCCTGGCCTGGATGGGGCAAAAAAATACCGCAGCCGGTCTGTGGGGCGGTAATGACTATCAGCAAATGCAGACGGCCGTGCGGTCTTTATGGCCGTTGATAAAGGTTAAAATGACTGCTGTCACCGGCAATACGAGACAAAATGTCACTATTGTCGATACGGCGAAAAAAAAAGATATGCACCTGCGAAGGATCCAGGACGATCCGGTAACAGATGCGATGAACCCTGTCAACATGCCGGTTGTACAGCCAGGCCGCGGCATTTCTGTCGCCTCTTTGAGCTGCCTCAATCAAGGCTTCGTCTGGGACAGGATCTTGTCGATTCATCATTCATATAATACTTACGAATTACTGAATGAAAATGAATACAAAAAAATTAGGATTATTGGAAATTCCTTGCGATTTCCTGGGAGCACCTTATCAAAAGGCTGTATTCCTGATGGTAGATTCCTGCATTTCGCCGGACCAGGCGCCTGTGGAAGACATGCGAGAACCGGTTGTTACACATATTCTAAGGCTGATTTATTTTCCAGATAGTCTTATCTTTCCGAGAGGGTACCAGCCGTCGGGGTCGCGGCCGGAGATGGCGAGTTTGACTTTGGGTTTGTCCGACTTCAGGTCGAGGATGCCGATTTGCAGGTCGTATTTGCCGGCGGGCATGTCTGCCGGGACCGTGACGTCGTTGTCGTAGAGATTGTCGCCCGGCAGCCAGGTTCTTATGTCAACTTCGGTAGTGAGTATTTCGGTTTTCTCGTCGCTCTTGAGACGAAGCGCGAGGGGGAATTTCCTGTAACACGGCGCTACGCCGGCGTTTTCCCACCATGAGGTAAAAGAGAGCTTCTCGCCGGGCTTGAGCGCCGCCGGGTAGGTGAACCTGCGAAGAATGAATCTGTATCCCATTGCCCGCAGCCAGCTATCGACCGAGGGCCACCAATCCTCGGGCACGGGCGAGGACTTGGCGTTGAAGGAGGAGATATGCCATTTTAGCGACTCGGCGATTATGTGGTCGACGTCCCAGCCCATATCTTTCCAATGCTGCATTACCCAGCAGACCTCCAACGTCACCGGGGCCTTCTTCCAGGCGTCCCGTACGCCGAAATTGATGATCGCCTGCGGATAATAATCGTTCATGTGCGACCACGTGGGACTGAATCCTCCCATGTCACCGAGACAATCCACTCTCCAGCCGACGTCCGCGCGGGAGAGGGCGTAGCCGTTTGTCTTTTCGTCGGTCAGGAGCATTACGAGATGCGTTTTTTTAAACGAGTCGATGTAGGCGTCGACCAGGGCGCATCTGGTCTTTTGAGACAGAAGGGCAGAGCCCGCGCCCTCGCCCCAGGCGCCGACTATCGCAACGTCCACGCTTTCGAGGTCGGCGTGCCCGTCGTAGCGTTTGCCGAGAGAGCGTATCATTGTTGTGAAATGCTTGACATATCGCGGGTCCTCCGGATCGACTTGCCATTTCTTTTCCCGCCAGTCCTTTTTATCGCCGACTAAGGTGCGATACCAGCCGGGGACGTCATTCTGATTGCCTGTTCCATACGGAGCTATGCGCAGCATCAGGGTCTGTCCTCGCTGGCGTACGGTCTTGAGGGCTTTGTCTATCAGGTCCCAGCGATACTCGCCCATTTCCGGCTCGATGAACTTCCAATAGATCCGGAAGTAGGCTATCGTCGTATCGGGATAGTCTTCGTTTTTCAGATCTCCGTCGAAGTCCTGATAGATGATAGGGTTGCCCTCGGTCCAGCCTTTGGCTTCGTTGAGCGTGTCGCCGTTAAACCTCTGGAACGTCATAAAGCCGATTCCGGGATTAGTCAGGACGTCGTCTATTTCTCTGGGGTGTACGATGACGGTCTCTTGTGCGAGGCCCATGGCGCAAAATACCAAGATCAACACCATTGTGCCTGAAACGCCTGCGATCAAACGTGAAGCTCTCATAAGAACTTCTCCTTAAATGTTCTTTGGCGAATTGAATTCTCCAAACAGATGCGTCAAAACTGCCTCATTCGGTATCTGTACGCTGTAGACTATCACATTACAGTCTATTTATCACGGATTATTTGCGAAAACAGAAACGACGGAATTCAGAATCTCAATACGCAATTCGCAATACGCACGACGCACGGCACATCACGATACTAATCATTCTCAAGAGCGGGTTTTTCTTCGTTTTTTGGTGTCTGTGGGGCGGATTTTGGGGGCGGGGCATTTTTTTTGTAAAAAGTATTGCTTTGCGGTTGTAAATCGGGTATATTCCTGCGATTGAAAAAAATTGCTCTGTCGCACGGGGTAGCTTTTGAATTGATTATTTATTATTGATTATTGACTATTGAGAAGTAGAAAATAGCCAAATTAATAAATTGAAAATAGTAAATAGTCAATGCTTCTGGGGTCAGCAGTTTTCACGGCGTGGTTGACTCAAGCCTCCGACAGGTGGTTCTCATTTTGTATAAAAAAGGCAAATGGGTGCCCGGAGCCAAATCGAGCCTAAGGCTTCCGTGACAAACGAAACGGCAGTTTTGAATGTTGAGTTTTAAGTTTTGAGTTAAAATGAACTAATAATTCAAGACTCATAACTCAAGACTGTTTTTTACCCGATGGTGTAATTGGTAACACATGGGCTTTTGGTGCCCATATTCCAGGTTCGAGTCCTGGTCGGGTAGTTTGGTAAATTCAATATCAAGAAAAAAAATATAATAAATAAGAAGATTTGATGGTCGAACGAGTCGCAATCATATTAGCCGCAGGTGTTAGCAGCAGGATGAACACCCAAATGGCGAAGGTGCTGCATGAAGTCTGCGGACGGCCGATGCTGGCCTATGTACTCGATTCCTGCCGGGAAGTCGGGATTAAAAAAATATATGTTATCGTCGGATTTTCCTCTGAGCAGGTCAAAGAGTGCTTCTCCGACACTAACGATATTGTCTGGGTCGAACAGGACAAACAATTGGGGACTGCCCATGCGGTTTTATGCTGCAGGGAACACCTTAAAGATTTCCAAGGTGAAACGCTGGTGCTCTGTGGCGACGGACCGCTGATTCGTACTCAGACATTAAAATCTCTGATTGAAAATCACGAAGCAGGACAATCAGCGGCAACATTAGCCACGGCTATCCTCGACAATCCAACCGGCTACGGACGGATTGTCCGCGATAAATATAACAATATCCAGGGGATTGTCGAAGACAGTGACTGTACAAAAGAACAGTTGGCCATCCGGGAAATCAATCCAAGCTATTATCTGTTCAACAATCAAATCCTTTTCGAAGCGCTCGAGAATGTTAAACCTGATAATGTCAAAGAAGAATATTATCTGACAGATGCGGTTTCCGGGATCATCGCAACAGGCCATAAAGTCACAGCCGTCACGGCGGTTCGACCCGAAGAAGCGATGGGTGTCAACAGCAGAGCACAACTGAGCGAGGCAAGCAAGATTATGCAGCACAGGATTCAACAGCAGTTGATGGAAAGCGGTGTTACAATCGTGGATCCTGACAATACCTGGATTGACGCCAGAGCGAAAATAGGCCAAGATACCGTGATCGAACCGTTCACATATATTCATGGAGACGTTCATATCGGTCAAAACTGCCGGATTGGCCCCTTTGCGTACTTGAGGAACGGCACGATTCTGAAAAATGATGTCGTGCTGGGAGTTTATACAGAAGTGAAGAACTCCACTTTAGCCGACGGCGTTCGAGCGCGGCATCACAGCTATATTGGTGATGCAATCGTGGGACAAAATGTTAATATTGGTGCCGGCTCAATTACAGCTAACTTCAACGGCAAAAAAGTTTGCAACACAAACATTGGTAATAACTGCTACATTGGTTCAGGTGCAATACTGATCGCACCCCTTGAACTCAAAGATGGCTTGCATGTCAATGCAGGGACAGTCGTTTCTCAGGAAAGTGTAAACGAATTGGGCGGAAAGGCGAACAATGATGTTTCTCAATGATAATCTGAAGATATTCTCCGGTAGCAGTAATCCTGCATTGGCCAGTGAAGTTTGTAAATATCTGGGGCTTCCGGTCGGCGGCTCCAAGGTCGACAAGTTCCCGGACGGAGAGAAAGTTATCAGAATCGAAGATGATGTTCGCGGCAGAGACTGCTTTGTTGTGCAATCGACCTGTGATCCTGTTGATGAGCATGTCATGGAACTTTTAATTTATCTTGATTGTCTGCGAAGGGCCAGTGCCAAGCGAATTACTGCGGTTATCCCATACTTCGGCTATGCCCGTCAGGACAGAAAAGACGAAGGGAGAGTGCCTATTACGGCAAAATTAGTGGCAAATCTGATTACGACCGCCGGGGCCGATAGAGTCCTGGCAATAGACCTGCATGCACATCAGCTCCAAGGATTCTTCGATATACCAGTAGACCATTTAACCGGCGAGCTGGTATTGAGTAAGTACTTTTGGGACAGAAAAATAGGCAACTTGACAGTAGTGTCACCGGATGTTGGCAATATGAAGATTGCATCCAGATATGCAGCTCACCTCGGCGGAGAACTTGCGATTGTACATAAAAGACGCATCAGCGGCAGCCAGGTGGAGGCTCAGGAGATTATTGGTGACGTCGAGGGTAGAAATATCCTTATGTGTGACGATATTATCGCTACAGCCGGCACAATTTGTAGCGCTGCTCACCTTGTTAAGAAACGGGGATCCGAGAAAGTCTTTGTCGGTGCTACACACGGCGTTTTCGCTCCACAGGCATATGAACGTCTGGCCCAGGCGCCAATCGATGAAGTAGTAGTCACTAATACAATACCGTTGAACAAACAGGCCAAAAAGATTAGCAGTATTAGGGTATTAAGTGTAGCAACCATGTTGGGCGAGGCAATAAAAAGAATCCACAGAAACGAATCAGTTAGTAACTTGTTTAGTAATATTTAACCAGGATACAGAATATGACAAAAGAATTGCTACTAAAAGCAGAAATTCGAGAACATACCGGCACAAAAGCCGTCCAAAAGGTACGTATGCAGGGCAGAATACCTGCAATAGTCTACGGTCATAAAGAGAAACCGATAGCTATTTCGCTGGATGCACACAACTTCGTCGAGGGACTGCATCACGGGCACCGGCTAATGGATGTGCAAATCGGCAGGAAGAAAGAAAAGATGATCGTTAAAGAACTGCAGTATGACTACTCTGGCAAATACGTCATTCACGCAGATCTAATGCGCGTTGACATAACCGAAGCGGTTAAAGTAACTGTTCCGATTGAGCTCAAAGGCACAGCTAAGGGCACGCATGAAGGCGGCATTATCGAAGAACATGTAGATCATCTGGAAATCGAGTGCAAGGCTACAGAGATTCCGGAAACAATTGTTGTTTCAATAAAAGATGTTCATGTCGGAGGGGCCCTCCATGCCGGTGATATTACATTGCCGGACGGCGTGAAACTGCTAAGCTCACCGGAGACACTTATGGTGACGTGTCACTTAGTTGCTGCCGCCAAGACAACTGAGCAGATAGAAGAAGAAATGCCGGCAGCTCCCGAAGTTATTGGTGAAGCCCCTGAATCTGAAGAGGAAACTTCAGAGGAAGCAAAATGAGCCGGGTTGGACGCAAGTATGAGCGATATGAAAATAGTCGTTGGCTTGGGTAATCCTGGCAACGAGTATATTGATACGCGGCACAATACCGGATTTAAGGTAATCGATTTGTTGGCCGAGGCATTGAATATAGAGGTCAGAAAGAGAAAATTCGGCGCCCGCCTCGGTTCAGGTGAATTTGCAGAGAAAAAGTTAATATTGTTAAAACCGTGGCAGTTCATGAACCTAAGCGGTCAGGTTGTTGCAAAGGCGGTTGGTTTTTACAAGCTCAATCTCAACAACCTGATAGTAGTAACCGACGATCTGGCTCTCGAGCCCGGCAGGATTCGGCTCAGAGCCAAAGGCTCAGCCGGTGGCCATAACGGCCTGACCGACATTATAGAAAAAATCGGGACAAATGAATTTCCACGTTGCCGAGTCGGCATTGGTAGTAGCATTGAAGATGTCAGCCGAAACCAGGTTGATTATGTTCTCAGCAAACCTTCTGAGAATCAGAAAGCCATGCTGGATAAGGCGATTGAAAAAGCTCGGGATGCTATATTGTGCTGGATCGAGCATGGCATTGAGACAGCAATGAATAAGTTTAATACTAATATTGAATAACCACAATAGGCGAAATGTTTAGAATAAAGCTAAATACTATATGTGCAATTTAGCGGGAGGTAATTAGTTTGGAAACTTTGACTAAGAAGAACTTATATGAAGGGATGTTTCTTATTGATTCCGCTCTGGCCGGTTCAAATTGGGACGGTGTTAATAACGCTATAAAAACGATATTAGAAAGAGTTGAGGCTGAGATTGCCTCAATAAGAAAATGGGACGACAGGAAACTGGCCTATGAGATTCAAGGCAAAGGCAGAGGGACGTACATCCTTTGCTATTTCCGGGCAGATGGCGAGAGAATAAAGGATATCGAAAAAGCTGCGCAGTTATCAGAGCAAATTATGCGCGTCCTGATTCTCAACGCTGAGCGAATGACAACTGAAGATATTGAGAAAGATACACCCGCTGTGAAGGTAGAAAAGGAAGAGCAAAAAGATACTGAAGAAGTAGCCCAGGACAGACAAGCGGAACCACAAAGTGATGACCAGGAAGCTGAGAAAGCAGAAGAATTTGAAAAGGCAAAAGAGACCGAACAAGTAGAGGTAACTGAGCAAGACCAGGAAGAAATGACCGAAAATAAGCAAGAATCAGAGACTCGTGAAGTTTCGAATGATTGAAACAGAAAGAAGTCAAATATGGCCAATTATAACAAAATTTTTTTGATGGGTAATTTAACCCGTGACCCGCAATTGTCATACACGCCGAACCAGACGGCGGTAGTTGATTTTGGTCTGGCGACAAATCGCAGGTGGACAGCTCAGGACGGTAGTCAACGGGAAGAGACCTGCTTTGTCGACTGTCGAGCATTCGGACGACAGGCAGAAAATATGAATAAGTACCTGAGTAAAGGCAGGCTTGTGTTTATCGAAGGCAGACTGACGTTTGATACATGGACGGCTCAGGACGGCACGAAGCGCAGCAGGCACAGAGTTACAGTAGAAAACTGCCAGTTTTTGCCCGGCACAGGCCCTGCTGGCAACAACCAGCAGTCTGTAAAAGGTACACAAGCAGAATATGAATCAGCCCCTCAGAAAGGCGACGATGATATACCATTCTAACATAAGCCCAAACGCTTTATTTCTGTGTATGAGATACCGAAAACATAAATTATTTTGTAAAAGATAATAAGGATTAATATGGCAAGAAGAGCTAATAACAGAAAACCAGGATTTGTAGGAGCTCGTGAACAGACACAATGTCGCTTTTGTAGAAGAGGAATAAAATACGTCGACTACAAAGACATCGGAACTCTACAAAAGCTCCTAACAAACCGTGGAAAAATATACTCACGTAAGCGCAGCGGCAACTGTGCCGGCTGTCAACGAAAAGCGAAAAAAGCTATTAAGCGTGCCAGATATATGGCTTTACTGCCATTCACTGCATAGTTTTTGTGATAAGTTATTTGGTTAATTGGTTTGTTTAACTCGGACCACTCAGGACTCACCATTTAACCAGAAAGGATTACGGGATGAAAGTTTTGCTTTGTGAAGATATTGAGAAACTGGGTTGGTTTGGGGATGTTGTGGAAGTCAACAACGGATATGCCAGAAATTATTTGCTGCCGCAAGGTCTTGCAAAGGTTGTCACCGAAGACAGCATTAGAGCTATAGCGGAGGAAAAGGCAAAACGCGCTGAGCAACGTATAAAGGAGAACAAACGACTTGAAGATGCTGCCAAAGAAGTTGAAGGGTCCGAGGCCGTTGTGGCCGCCAGGGCAAACGAGCAAGGACATTTGTACGGCTCGATCACTGCTGAGCAGATAGCAGCCAATCTGCGAGAGCAGGGATTTCAAGTTGCAAATGAGGTTGTTCAGCTTACCGAACATATCAAACAGGTTGGAACGCATACTATCATACTTAAGTTCGCTGACAACTTGAGTGCTACTGTTAATCTTGTTGTCGTGCCTGAACAGGACGATACCGAAAAGATTGATGGGGCTTAAGTTCTATTCTTCCAGTGCGGGTAAATAGTCTTTTATGACATAGATTTAACTTGATAGTGGTAATCTAATTCATTTTTTCTAACATGAAGGTTTATGAGTTGCCGGAATTAATTTTTCTCGCTGATTTGCTCACAGGTTATACAATGTGGGTAATCAATCATGATTCATCGCACTAAGTTACACATTTTCATACACTTAAGAACAATGTTTCACTTCTTCCAAAAAAGCCAAGCTGAATATAATTTATAAAAGCAATTTAAGAACTAACATTGTCATTGTTAAAATAGCTAATATTCACTCAATACTTAATAAAAAAGACAAACCTGCCTAACTCCCAATCAAACAACTACATACCTACAAATATGATTAACAGAATCTAATCAATAAATAGAAATTTGGTTACATCCTCATTTTTTATCCTTGACAATATCAAATCCAAACAGTTAAATTAGGCCAAGAAGGTAACTTGGCAGGGGGTTAAATCAAAAGGATTTG
>CAZFOQ010000117.1:0-13109 GCA_964520535.1 uncultured Pirellulales bacterium
CTTATTTTGTTCATTTTGCTGTTGTTTTTCTTCCAGCTCCTTCTGTTTTGCCAATCTCCTCTTGCGGGCCTGTTCGGCGGGTGATTCGAATTCTGTCATCTTCTTTGCCCAGTCGGAGACCTCGCTTCTGGTTTGCGTGAGCCGCTTTGATACCTGTTTCGGCTGATTTCTCTCTTCCTCTTCGATCTTACGCTGCCAAAACCAATATGCAATCCACCCTATAGCCAGTACTGGTATGGCAATTAGCATGAAAACTTTATATAACATTTTACCATTCCTTTATTTTTGCCGGGTATCTACATATAAGCTGATTCGTATTCTCTTAAAAATATTACTCTAAATGCCGGCCAAGGTCAATAAACAGCGTATAATCCCTGATTTTTTATCTTTAGTGAGATTGTCGAGGCTGATTAAACGTGTTTTAAGGCCTGTAGCTCAAAAAAACAAAAAAATTCCCATTACGCGATTTTTTTTATCAACATTTGTCGTATGAGAAACGCCTTGGTTATTGATGGTGAAGCTCTAAGGAGTTTTTTGTACGGACAGTATGATTCAACTGCACATAGACTGTTTCATTTAAACAGGTGCGGAGTGCACCGAAGGCGTGAGAAAGGTGGCTTTCCGCGCCTTCGGTAGCCCTTTAAGGGATTTCCATTTCTTTTTACAGTAATTCAACCTTTTTTGTTCAAAAATCATGTGAAAAAAACGATTCAGGTTTTTTAGCACAGAAAATCCTCGAAATTGGCATGTCTCAAAACCGGCATGTCTGAGCAATCACTAATGGTTCTTCTACAATCTTTGGGAAAAGTGATCGTTAATTTTGTTCTTTTAGTTGGATCCAAAAAGGTTATAATTTAGAAAGTTATATTGCAGCGAAAATTTAAAGGGAAAAAGTGGCTACAAAAAATACGAGTGAAAATTGGTACCAAAGTCGCACAATTCAAGCGGCGCTCATAGGTGCTGGTGTCCTTGTATTTGTTTCAATTGTAAGCTGGCTGATAACTCTCTATGCTAATAAGTTGGAACAGCGGACGCATTTGGAAGCGGAACCTTCGGTTGAGTCACAAACAATAACAGATTCTTCTCCTGATCTTCCCAAAGAACCTAATAGTGATTTGACGATTGGTAACAGCACTTCAACATTACAACAATTAAATAAAGAATTGATTGAACCGGAAGAGAGAGAGGCTGATGTTAATCGACCATTATTATCTCCGATTATAAAGATTCAAGAAGAGAAAATACCTCCGGAAGGAAAGGAAGGAACAATAGCTGAAATTGAAAAGGAAGAGCTTATCAAAAAAGATGTGGAATCAATTAAGCCAGAGGATAAATAACATAAATTGTTAAAGAAAAAAAGGAGAGGATTATGAATCTTACAAAATCAACTAAATGTCAACTTGTAGTGGTTGCTGGTGTTTTTTTATTTGTGTTTGTATTTTTCATGGCAAGCAGTGAATCTGTTCAGGCCGGTCAGCAAAGTTCGGAAGAATTACTGCTGAAGATTATGGATGTTCATAGCGAGCTTGTCAGCAACGAGATATTTCTGGCCCAGGCCAAATTGCTTGGCACTTATGTAGAGGCCGCCCAGCCGATGGACGAGCAGATGAAAGTTAAAATTTACACGAAGGTCTTATCCATACTCTCAAAGATAAAGCTCACACCTATAGAAATATCTGTAGATTCCTCCAGATCCAAGACAGGTGCAGAGACACAATCTGCATCGACAGGAGAAGATGAAAGTAAAAGTGTTTATGAACCAGGCGCTGCACTTTTGGAAATTTTCAAAGCCGATTCTTTTGATACACTACCGTCTTTGCCGGTTATAAGAACATACTGGAACCGTGACCTTGCTTATACGGGAGGTTTTCTTATTCCTGAACGTGCTTTGGAAGTCGGCCAGGGAGCCCGATATGTTGCTCGATTCTCGTTTTATTTCGAGGCCAAAGAACGGGATAAATATGGATTTTCTGTAACACATCACGAAGACAATTCTTGCAAGTTAATAATTGGGGGTGTAAAAATCTTTGAATCCATTGGAATAATGGAAGCTGAAGCGAGAAGTAGGAATCGCAGCCAAATCAATAAGTCTGCACAAGGTGTATGTACTCTTGAAAAAGGATTTCACCGTCTTGAATTCTATCTTCTCTCAGAGATATATTTTCGTTATCAAGCTGAAGATGAAGGTTCCAAAGTTGGTTTAGGCTATTCTAATTACTATACAGGAGCTACCTTTCAATTTAAAGTTCTTACTCCTGGCGGTTTTGATGCGGTGCCTATAACAAAGGATATGATGCTTCTAAAAAAGAAATAGAGTCCTGCTTTTTCGGAGCAGGACTCTTTTGATTCCTTTTGCGGAATTGCTTTTATACGGTATAAGTTGACGCGGCGGTGGTTCCTCCCCGGCCGGTCCAGTTCGTATGGTAAACTTCGCCTCGCGGCTTGTCAACTCTTTCGTATGTATGGGCGCCGAAATAATCCCGCTGGGCCTGCAATAAGTTGGCCGGCAGACGTTCGTGACGATAGCCGTCATAAAAAGCCAGAGCGGCACTCATCGCCGGCATCGGAATACCCAGTTTTACCGCAGTTATAACGACGCGACGCCATGATTTCTGTGCCTTTCGGATAGCTTTCTTGAAGAACGGATCGAGCAGAAGGTTATCCAATTTTGGCTTCTTGGTGAAGGCCTCTTTTATCTTGCCTAAAAAGACCGAACGAATGATGCAGCCGCCTCGCCACATCAGGGCAATACCGCCGTAGTTCAAGTTCCAGTTGTGCTCTATTGCCGCTGCCCGCATGAGTTGGTACCCTTGTGCATAGCTGACAATTTTCGAGGCGTACAGTGCCTGTTGCAGGTCATTCAGGAATTTTTCCCTGTCACCTCTGAATTTTAACCTTGGACCTTTGAGGGCTTTTGCCGCTTTGACGCGTTCTTCTTTCAGTGCGGACAGACAGCGAGCAAAAACAGCTTCACCGATGAGCGTTAAAGGTTGGCCGAGGTTAAGAGCCTCGATGGCGGTCCATTTGCCGGTGCCTTTCTGGCCCGCTGTGTCGAGGATAAGGTCGATGACCTCATTGCCGTCCTCGTCCTTGTAGCCGAGGATGTCACGGCTTATTTCGATGAGGTATGAGTTGAGCTCTCCTTTGTTCCACTCTGTAAGGCATTCGTGCATCTGTTGGTTTGTCATGCCGAGTCCTTCTTTCATCATCTGGTAGGTCTCGCATATCATTTGCATATCGCCGTATTCGATGCCGTTGTGGACCATTTTGACGAAGTGGCCGGCTCCGTTTTCACCCACCCAGTCGCAGCAGGGCTCGCCGTCATCGGTTTTGGCACAAATCGCCTGGAAGATCGGCTTGACGTGCTCCCACGCCGGCGGAGAACCGCCGGGCATCATTGACGGACCCCGTAGGGCGCCTTCTTCGCCGCCGGATACGCCCGTGCCGATGTACAATTTGCCCTTGCTCTCGACATACTCGGTACGCCGCATCGTATCGGGGAAATGCGAATTGCCGCCGTCGATGATGATATCGCCGTCTTCGAGATTGGGCAGCAGTTTGTCTATAAAGGAATCGACCGCCGCTCCGGCCTTGACCATCAGCATAATCTTTCGCGGCGTCTTGAGATTTTCGATAAACTCCTCTATGGAGTGACAGCCGATGATATTTTTGCCCTGTGCCCGGCCGTTGATAAAGTTATCCACTTTCGAGACGGTGCGATTGAAACAGGCCACTGTAAAGCCCTTGCTTTCCATATTAAGGATGAGATTCTCACCCATTACTGCCAGGCCTATAAGGCCGATATCCGCTTTTGACATCTTGTTTTACTCCCTTTTAGACTTTCGATTTACTATTGGATCGTTATTATTTGATCCCGACAAGTCGGGATTAAGAACCATACTCTTTATAATTTTTCAGAACTATAGTCAAGCTTTATTTATGGCTTTCGCAGTAACTTTAGGGCTGTCTCCAGGACAAGGTCGCTGTTGCGCAATTGCTTTTCCGTCGTTCGAACCAGAATATCAGGTTTAATCCCTTCTCCCTCAAAGCAGGAGCCGTCCGGACGCAATGCCTTCCAGGAAGGCAACCATACCGTCACGCCGTTGCCAAGATCGACGGGCTTTGGATTACCGGAACTTCCATATGACCTGTCACCTACTAACTTGCAATTGGGTACCTGCTTCATCATTAGTAGAAAAGCTTCACAGCTACTCATATTTGCCTGCCCCATAAGCACAATAATTTTGCCGTTGTATCGGGGTCTGTCTTTGTTCGGTTCCAGTATGCGTTCATGGATTTGTCTCCATCCTCCCGGAGCGTTGGCGTTTCGGTAAACATGCTTAGCATATACAATTGGTTTATCTACAAAGCAGCCTGCAATTTTTTTTGCAAGACCTTCACCGCCGCCGCTATTTGGTCTAACATCAATTATGAGCCCGTGACAGTCGGAAAATTCTTTTAAGGCGTCAAAGGCTGGTTCGAGTGTTTCAGGCTTTTCTACGGACCAACTGTTTATCATTATATATCCGATTCCATTGCCAAAACGGCCGGTGCTTACACGCTCACTGCGTTGGTGCCATCCGGGAATTGTTCTCTTTAGGAGACTTGTATTGTGATTTCTATCGATATTTCGCTTATAGCCGCCAATGGTTTTACCATCAATCTTGACCCAAAGGTGCATATCTTTTGCATTGATTAACATCTTGGCGGCAATTTCTGCAAATTTCTGTGATGTACCGGCACGCTCCATCTGTGGGCTGTACCTGTCAAACATATTATCCCAATCAATACCTCGCAGATCTTGATAAGAGTATTTTTCATCAATTGCCCGGCGTAGTTTCTCGATCGCCTCTGTATTGTTGTTAGCCCTGTCTGACTCGGCTTTGGTCCTTTCTTTACCCGGATTTTTTACAACTTTATCTTTGCCTTTTTGTATCTGCCAGCTTTTCCAGGCTTCTTTATCGTTGCCTAAGTATTCACCTGTGATTTCGGCAAGCGAAACTCTTGCGTAAACACGTGTGTTTCTGTTTGTATTATCTAAAAGCCCGACTAATACAGGAATTGAGCTTTCCTCGCCGATTTGGCCCAGAGACCTCGTGCATACCCATCGAATCCGACCGCCGCCTCTTCCGGCGGCAATAACCTTTTCCAAAGGTTTGACGGCGTCCTTAGCTTTAACGATACCAAGATAAGCCGCGACTTTAGTGGCCTTTTCGTTATCATTACCCTGTAATTCTTTAATCCATAGGTTTACCAACTTCTTTTTTTCGGCTTCGGAGGCCGATTCATACTCACTCGGAAGTTGGAACAAACGACCAAAGAATTGTTCATAGCTGGATAAAGCCGATCTGGTTTGTGGATCAAGTAATTCGATGCAGTTCCATATTGTTGTTGAATTGGTACTTTCTGTTGTGGATAAATTTGCTGTGAAAACCAGGGTAAGTCCAACCATAACCGAAATTAATCTTTTGGAATTATGTATGCTTTTCATAAGCACTTTTTTCCAAATTCCTATTCGTCCGGGATGGTTGGTATATAACCACTTTTTAATCGGTGAAGCACTTCGCCGGCATGGTGGACGACAAGGATTCCTTCGTCCTCTCTGTTTTCATAATCGGTTATATTTATATCGTCCGGATTCATATAGTCAAGGTTGACCTTTTTACATCGGTCTTTATCGATACTGGTGGCGAGCATGACGTTGGCCCGTGGTTTTTCCACGCCGTCGATAAAAGTGCCGATGCCTTTGACGTGTGTCGAATGCGCGAGAATTCCCCTAGGCACATCGGCGAATTGTTCCATACGTTTTAAAAAGAAGTCCCGTGTGTGATAGCCGATTTTGTCCAGCCATTTGCCGTGCGTGTAGGAAATTTCCGTGATGTGCGGGGCATAAATAATTAACGTACCGCCGTCGGCAAGTATCGGCTCGAGCTTGTACATGACTTTGCCGGCGGTCCAGATATCATCGTACATTTCCGGGGCAATACCGAGAATCGTCTTGTAGGGTTTGTCCTTATAGGTGATATGCACCTGCTCGGACAGGTCGGCGGCCTTTTCCCATGTCTCCAGCACGTCCCCGATGAACAGTCCCTTGAGATCGTTTTCCAGTGCCACGATGGCGAAAAGCTTGCGTGGAACCGTAATCAGTGACGCCGCTTTTTCCACGACTTTTCTGGTCGGTGTCCATTTACTGCCGTTAATCAAGGGATTGGTGATGACAGCGCCGAGCCAGTGAAAAAAATGAATAATCTCGTCGCCGGCGATTCCGGGAAAGATATATTTATGCCCACCGGAAAAGCCCACCACTTCGTGCGGAAAGACCGGACCGAGGATGAAGAATTCGTCGTAGTCGTAAATCAGCTTATTGATTCGAGTATCGACCTCTTCGCGGAACAAGCCGCCGCTGATTTCCTCGATGTCGTCGGCGGAAATTTTCCCGATCGACGTGAAGGTCTCCGGCTTTTCCCATTCGTGATTGAAAAATTTCACACCGGCGTATGTGCTTTTCCTCTGCTCCAGTGTTATGCCGAGACGGGCGCAAATCTGCTCTTTGCTCATCGGCTGGTGTGTCCCCAGCGCGACCAGGCAATCGAGGGCCTTAACTTTTTTGCCCAGAAACTCGAAGATGATTTGAAATACATCACCAATAGGACCCGAGCGGGTGTTGTCGGGGATAATCAACAGGAGGCGCTTGCTGGCATAATTATTTTGTGCAAAGAACTCCGCAATGGCGTCACGCGCCTGCTCTTGATGAATAACACCATCTTTATTTTGTTTCTCAATCACCATTTTTAATTTTTCACATCAGACGATATGTGAGGCACATTACTAATCAGACTCCGCTGAACGCGCTGAATCCGCCGTCGATAGGCACGACCACCCCGGTGACGAATTTTGCCGCGTCACTGAGCAGCCAGGTCACCGTGCCGATGAGTTCCTCCGGCTGTCCGAATCGTCCCATCGGCGTGTGGTCGATAATGGTTTTGCCGCGTGGCGTCAGCTCGCCGGTTTTCTCTTCGATCAAGAGGAACCGGTTCTGTTCGGTCAGGAAAAATCCCGGCGCGATGGCATTGACGCGGATATCTTTGGAATAATTCTGGCAGACGTGCACGGCCAGCCACTGCGTGAAATTACTCACGGCGGCCTTGGCGGCCGAATACGCGGCGATTTTCGTCAGCGGCCTAAAGGCGTTCATGCTGGAGACATTCAGGATGATGCCGCTGCCGTTCTCGGCCATCTCTTTGCCGAAGACCTGTGTCGGCAGCAGCGTCCCGATGAAGTTCAGGTCGAACACGAACCGGATCGCCTCGGCCGGCAGGTCGAAGAAAGACATCTCCGGCGAGGTTGTCGCTTCCTTTTTATTTCCGCCGGCCCCGTTAATTAGGATATCGATTTGCCCGAACTCGGAAATAATTTTCTTTTTGGCCGATTCCAGGCTCTCTTTTTTCAGCACGTTGCATTTGACAGCGATGGCTTGCCCGCCGTCGGTTGTAATTTCGTCGGCGATCTTTTTTGCCGCCGCTTCCGCCAGGTCCAGGATGGCGATTTTCGCCCCTGCTTTGGCTAACTCTATCGCCATTGTGCCGCAAAGGACGCCGCCGCCGCCGGTAATCACGATTACTTTGTCTTTGATATCGAAAAGCTTGTTCATCTTGTACATTCCCAAAATATTTAGCCCCCCAATTAATTGGGGGGTATTTCTAAAGTTACTTTGGCGGTTTTTTCTATTAAAACGCCAACTCCGGCTGAATATATCCGAACCCGCCCGCAATTTCAAGCCCCTATCATCTGAACCATTAACTATTGCTCATCTGGCGGTTTTTCTGTACCGTATCTACTCGAAGACGGCAGAAAATGACAGAATCAAAAAGGAACTCAATCAATATGGCAAATTATGAAATTGCTCAGTTTGATGAAATGGAGCCTCTCGAATGCCCGTGCGGCATGACGCGCAGGGCCTTCGTCGGCCCCGACAATCCGGTCGCCACGATGCACATGGTCGATATCCGCTCCGACTCGAAAGTCCATTATCATAAAAAACTCACCGAGATATACTTGGTCTTGGAAGGCAAAGGCTTCATGGAGCTGGACGGCGAACGGGTTCCTGTTAGGCCTCTTTCGGCTATCTTCATCAAGCCCGGCTGCCGCCATCGGGCCGTTGGAAAGATGCGCATCGTCAACATCCCCGTCCCCGCCTTCGACCCCGATGACGAATGGTTCGACTAAAAAAATGTCATTGCGAGGAGCGGAGCGACGCGGCAATCTTCTTCCGTTTTATTAAAAATATTTGCTGACAAACACACTCACCTGTGATAATCTATCCCTTGTGGACGGTACCAGAAGCTAACAGCAAAAGACAATACCCCAACGCCAGCCATATAAGAATTGTGAGATTCTATTTACTTCAAAATACTTTCTGTAAAAATTGTTGCATATTTTTATGTTAGAGACCTAAGATGTGTGAAATGAAATATAATCCACCAGAAACTGTTGAACTTTTGCAAGATGAATCAAATTGGTACAAAAGTATTCCGACCGTGGCGAAAAATATCGAAGAATGGCAGTCAATAGCTGATACGATGGAGCTACTTATGAAATCTCTACTTAAGAGAAATGCTATTCCTGAAATACGATTACGTGTGTTTTCAAATCCAAGTTTTGCCGAGACATGGAATAAATCACCAAAACAGATTTTTGAATCGAATGGGACTTCAGGTGACAACATATATAGAGACCCACATTTCATAAAGTACTTACATTATTTTATCAAAGGACCAGATTTGCCCAGTGACGTAATTATCGGTTTTTGCAAAATCTTAAATGACAATATGGGAACATCAGGAATGATACTTAATGATATTCGGAAATATGTTCGTTCATGTATTAGGAGTTTTTTTCTAGATCGAATATCAGCTGCGAGCGAATTTTATAGATTGTGTGTTGAACTTAATACAAAATTTGATCCGCATAGTATCAGAAAGGCTGCTATGTCAACTCGATAAATGTGGAAACTAAGGACATCTATCAATTCATAGCTGGGGACAAAGCGATAGGGTGTGATGAAATCGCTCCAATTCAGTTACTCCTTACAGGTTAAAAAAGTAACTTCTTAATATTGCCGCGGACTTTGGAAGCCTTACATGCCTGATTTTAGGTCGAGAAGGAGGGTTCACGTAAAAAAAGCGAAAAAACCGGCAAAAAAATCTCTTTTTTCTTTGACTTTTTGTCGAATTGTATACATAATGTATACATGCGGGTAATTGGATTACCTAGTCTGGAGAGCTTTTGGCAGAGCCATCCCAAGGCAAAGAAGCCTCTTGAAAAGTGGATTCAGGTTGTTGAAGAAGCAAAGTGGAACAACTGGTCACAACTGAAATCAACTTTTAGAACGGCTGATTTAGTGCCGGTTGGAGCAAAGAAGTTTGTTGTTTTTAATGTTGGTGGTAATAAGTACAGAATTGTAACTATAGTAAATTTTAAAGGACAAGTTGTAATTGTTGAAGTGGCTTTAACTCATAGCCAATATGATAAGGGAAAATGGAAGGATTAAAATGAGTATTACTAAGCAAAAGACAAATAATCATGTTAGACAAACTTCTAACGGTTTTCTTGATTTGCAGGAAAGATTTTTTATGCTTTGTCCTATTCATAAAAAAAGTGATTATCAGAAAGCGTTTAATGTTGCGACAGAACTGGCTTCAAAAGATAATTTGACTTCTGAGCAAGCTGACTATTTGGAAATATTAACAATAATTATCGCCGACTACGAAGAAAAACATATTAAGATGTCAAAACACAGCCCTCAAGAGATACTAAAATTCCTTGTCGAAGAAAACCAAATGAGCGGCTCAGACTTAGGTCGCGTATTGGGCAGCAGAACTTTAGGGCCAGCCCTTCTTCGAGGAGAACGCACACTCAGTAAAACACATATCAAAAAGCTGGCGGAGTATTTCTCGGTTAGCCCCGCTTTGTTTTTTGGCTAAAATCAGTGGGGACAGGGCATGATAACGGTGGTGCAATACCGTAAGGCATCCCCAATGAAGCCCCATCTTACAAATCTGGATGAGGATAGACAAAAGGGCCGCAAACATAAAGTTTACAGCCCCGGTTAAAAATATATTGAAATCACAAAGCTAACTAAATAGCTCTGCGTCTGCGCATCCATCCTATAAGCCCAGCGCCGAGACCGCCTAATAATAACGCTCCCGGTGCGGGGATCACCGTAACTTCTAAAACAGGTAAATCGCCTCTCTCTGTGAGATTGATTTCACCACATATATGCTCGCCATCAAAAGGTCCTGTCACCATTAAGGAAATGTAGTCGTCGACCAAATCATTTTGCCAATTGTGTTGGCTCAAATCTAAGTCAAACGTCACCCAAGTCCCTTCCCAATCATCCCAAGCTTCGCCTACAAGCTCAGTAAGCAGTTTATTGCCTGGATTAGTATCGTCGTCAATCCAACTGTCATCCAGCTCATACCATATCGTTCTTTCGATGGAGTCTTCTTCTTCGTCCTCAGTGTTGATAATGTAGCCGGTAAATGATGCTGATACGATAGTATAAGCATCGGGTATAGTCGACACATCAAAACCAAACCAGGCCTGAAAATCACCTATCTGACAGATGTAACTCCATGTTGGACCACTACCTTCTGAGTCGCCGTAATCAAGAACAGGATTGAATATGTAAGTGACCGCTGCAAAAGCCGGTGGATTTGCTAAAAGTAAAACAGCTACTAAAATCAATATCTTTTTCATCTATGTTTGCCTCAGACAAAACAATGTTCGCTATGTCAATTCACGTTAGAAAATAAAATCTTTCGTAAATAAGTTTTTCTTATAACAGTCAGAGACTTCTACGTCTTCGCATCCAACCGACAAGGCCGGCGCCGAGGCCGGCTAAAAGAATTGCACCCGGAGCAGGTATCGGAGAGCCGTTGATCCGAAACGCCATCATTTCGCCGTTAAAAACATTCCAGGGGCCGGTTCCATACCTGTTTGCCGCAGTGCCCATGACGAGCGGATCGGGCTTGCTCCAGACTGCCAGTGTGGCGTGCTCATTTGGCGCCGAGGCGACGAGCCAGTAGTTGGTGCCGGGCGTTAGGATCGGATTCAGCGCCGAGTTGCCGACTAACAGCGGTTTGTTCGCCAATGAGTCGTCGGGTAAATTCTGGAAATTGAAGGCCTCGATAATTGCGCCGGGCTCGCCTGTAGCATCGCTCATCAGCCAGACGTCCATTTCGTTGATACCCGCGTCCAAATACGCCGCAAGCTCGATCGAATCTAATGTATGCGGCGTCCCGACGGTGATGGCAAACTGGCCTCCTGAATCAATCTCAGAGCCCAACGCATAAAGATAGCCGATATAGTATCCACCGCCTCCGATCGAATCTCCCGGACCGAAGGTGCTGAAAACCGGCACGGCCTGGAGTTGGCTCGCTGCAAGCAGCACAATCAATAAATTACAAAGAACACGAAGTTTCAAATCTTTCCTCCTTACAACTGTTGCTTGTATATCTATGTCTTTCCGAAATCCATTAGGCTGTAAAGTTGTTCTCTACAGCTATAAGTTTAAAATATATAAATCGCTGAGGGAACTAAATTGCCCTGCGTCTGCGCATCCAGCTTACAAGTCCTGCACCGATGCCGCCAAGCACAATCGCCCCCGGTGCAGGTATAGGTTCTACATAAGCAGAGCCTTTTAAACGAAACGCACAAAGTGTGGTTCCAGCGGGATCCCACGGGTCGGTCCCTGCTCTGGCTTTCACCGTGCCGGTAACGGGTGGTTTTGATGGACACCAATACGCCCATGTGTCGCTGTTCGGAGCCGAGGCAACAAGCCAGTAGGTAGTAAGGGGTGTCAGGATCGGATGCATTGATGAATTAGCCATTAAAATCGAAGGCCCAGTAGGAATATCCTCGAAGTTAAAGGTCTCTATAATTGCCCCTGGATTGTTGACACCGCTCGTCAGCCAAACTTCTATCTCACTTGTTCCTGGGTATAAACCCACTGCCAGTTCAATCGAATTGAGTTTGAATGAAGTTCCTGTGGTGAAAAAAACTTGTTTGCTATATCATAATCGTCGCTATCCCCTATCGAGTAACCTCCACCAGTATCATTATATGAGTCTCCGTCACCAAAGGTGTTGAAGATTATCGCGGCTTGAAGCTGTCCCGCTGCAAGCAGCACAATCAATAGAAAACAAAGAACAAAAAGTCTCATATCTTTCCTCATTACAGCTGTTTCCAGCATATCTATATCCTTCCGAAATCCATTAGCCTTTAAAGCTAATCTACACAGCTAAAAGTTTAATATATAAATCGCTGAGGGAACTAAATTGCCCTGCGTCTGCGCATCCATCCGACAAGGCCCACTCCGAGACTACCTAATAGAAATGCACCCGGAGCAGGAATTTGCTGTCCTACATATAAGTGGTCCACAGTCGGCCACTGTTCATCATTTGCATTACTGACAGACATCGATATGAAAGCCGGTCCATCAGTGACAAAACCGATGAATGTAGTTGAACCTGCCGACGGTAAATTCACATGAGAAACACCTGAACCGTCGTCCAGTGACACAGAGATAGGGCCTGTCAGATTTCCGCCTTCTTCATCTGTCGGCCAGAAATATCCACCAGCCGCCGTGACGGCTGAACCGGTGAAATCGATATTCAATTCGTCAGATTCCATAGTTGTCGACATGTTTCCGTCACCGGAATAAAGATCGTTTGTTGCAGACATCGTGTAGGAAAAACCGTTCACCGGGCCAAAGCCCAAAGGGCCATTGGTATAGGACCCGAACGTAAAGGCGTCGAATTCTTCCAGATAATATCCCGGGCCAATGGCACTTAAAAAAGCACTCTCACTAAAATAGGCCGATGTTAAGGCAGATGTCGTGCCCGTGGAACTTAGAAATAATAACACGGTAGAAAAGACCCAAAAATTCTTTCTCATCGTTCCCTTCCTTAAAAATGGTTCATTGAGATACACGGGCTCATTCGTAGGAGCCGATCAAGCCAACAAGTAAATCCTCAAAGATTCATTTTCTCTTAAACGAATAATAACCTCGTGTCCTATGATAATTGAACGACCGGATAACTCAGCCA